>NZ_JBATLB010000001.1:0-8113 GCF_049669965.1 Muriicola sp.
GAGGGGACTCAGGATAATGCCAAGGAACAAACTGTAGTGATCTATACCTCCTGGAATTGGGTAGAAGACCTGAAAGGAATCTCTGAATGGGAATCCACGGCTTACGCAGATGGGCAATTAGATTAAAGGGAACTCGTAATCAGTTGCTATTTTATAAGAATGATCTACGTTACAAAGTGATGGATAATTCGTATCTTATAATCACCTTCATTCTAACAAAGTAGTCGCAAAGAAACCGGGATTTTAAGAACTTTATTTAGAATGGCAGTATGGGGAGATAGAAGGTTTTTGCCGACAAGTCTAAGATCATAAAAAGATAGTTTTATAAATCATTCTCTGTGAAATTTAAAACCATTATGGCCATTGTATTCGCAGTACTGGTGGTTATTTTTTCACTTCAGAATGCGGAAGTTACGGAGGTCGACTTTCTGCTCTGGAATATCTCCATGTCTAAAGTACTTATTATTCTGGGCAGTTTTGCCATTGGTGTTTTAGTTGGTATTTTGGTCTCCTTAAAACGACCAAAAAAGTATCCAAGTGAATGGTGAATTGAAGGAATTAAAACGATAGGCCTATGAGAATACAACCATTGCATATATTCATTGTTATCAAGGGCTGGTTGCAAAAAACCCCATCCTTGGGAATTTTACTTTTCATTGCCCTACTTTCTGTGGGCTGTGGCAGCACTTCTTCTGTGGAAGCAGATTTAAATAAAATTCAATTCCTGACTAAAACGGTAGAAGAGGCCCACTACGAGATCATCTCTAACTGGGCTTTTCCACTAATGACTCAGGGGCTGAACAGCCTGGCCAATTCCGGACTGTTCATGCCGGGTAGCAATGCCAATAGTATAGATCTTATGGGAAATACTAATCACCTTACGGTTAAAGGAGATAGTGTATCGGTCTCCTTGCCGTATTTCGGAGAACGCCGGATGGGTGGTGGTTATGGCAACAGCGATAATGGTATTAGCTTTAACGGCATCCCGGATACGTATTCCATCGAGTGGGATAAGAAGAAAAATAGGTATGTGGTTAAGATGGAAGTGAAGCAAAAAACAGAAACCTTACAATTTATTATAACCGTATTTCCATCCCTGAAGGCCGATATTAATGTGAATAGCACACATCGCACTTCCATACGCTATAGTGGTAATATGAGGGCTATTTCAGAAGAATAGTTGTGCAGCCGTACGGAAGGGGAGTGGTCTGCTAACATAAACAATAGGTGGCAAAAACAGAATCAATAATCTCACTTACAATTTATATATGAAAAGATATTTTACCCTAATTAAAGCTTCCATGTTTGCAGTAATAATTGCCTGCATGTTCTCTTGTAAAGACAATGCGGAGGAGAAAACAGAAAAAAAAGTAGTGTTGGAACCCTATGAGGGTCCGCTGCCCATTCAAAATCTGCGTCTCCCGGAAGGTTTTAAGATCGATGTATTTGCTGAAGGTATAGACGGAGCCCGTTCTATGGCCATGGGGGATAAAGGAACTCTATTTGTGGGTACCCGAAATGAGAAGACAGTCTATGCGATCAAAGATACGGATGGGGATTTCAGAGCAGATAAAGTTATGATCCTGGATTCTACTCTGAAAGTACCTAATGGAATAGCCTTTAGGGATGGAGCACTATATGTGGCCCAGGTAGACCGACTATTACGCTATCCAAACATTGAAGCAAGCTTAGAAAAAATACCAGAACCACAGGTTATCTATGAGGATTACCCCACAGAGTTTCATCATGGGTGGAAATATATCGCATTTGGTCCGGACGGGAAATTGTATGTGCCTGTGGGCGCCCCATGTAATATATGTGATCGCACAGGGGAGGATGAACGCTTTGGAACCATCACCAGAATGGATCCTGATGGTTCTAGCCGGGAGATCTATGCTCATGGGGTACGGAATACGGTAGGATTTACCTGGCATCCGGAAACAGGAGAGCTTTGGTTTACAGACAATGGCAGGGATATGATGGGCGACGATACACCGCCTTGTGAATTGAACAGGATAGAATCGGCAGGGCAGCATTTTGGCTATCCCTTCTGCCATGGAGGTACTATTGCGGATCCCGAATTTGGGGCTCAAAGGCCTTGCTCGGATTTTGTGCCACCAGTGCAGGCACTAGGAGCCCATGTGGCTCCCTTAGCGGTTAAATTTTACAGGGGCACTAATTTTCCGGACACCTATAAGCAATATGCCTTTATTGCAGAACACGGTTCCTGGAACCGTTCCTCAAAGGTGGGGTACAAAATTAGCCTGGTAAAGTTAGAAGGGAATACGTCTGTTGGCTATGACACTTTTATAGACGGTTGGTTAGATGAGGCCACTCAGCAAGCTTTTGGCAGACCGGTAGATATGTTATTTTTAGAGGACGGTTCCATGCTAATCTCGGACGATTTTGGAGATGCCATATACAGGGTGTGGTATGAAGGCGTCTAAGCTATTTATGGTCGCAGGGGTAATGATCATCTTTCCCACGATGATGATAGCCCAAATAGATACCCTCTCTCAGGAAATGGTCTCTATGAGCGACACCTATCAAAAGCCCTATAAGGTAGGAGGTGTCTATTATAAAACCAATGAAACTATCCCATTTACTGGTGTATTGTTCGGGAAGTATGCCAATGGCAGGTACCTCTCCATTCAGGAATATAAGAATGGTATCGGGAACGGAACCTGGATCAATTATTACCCCAACGGTCAGCTTAAAGAAGTTGGAACCTATAGGGATAACAGGGTAGAGGGGGCTATTAAACAGTACTACGAAAATGGGAATTTAAAAGCAGAAGGAACTTATGCCCATTGGCGGAAAAAGGTGGGGAAATGGAATTTCTACGACCAGGATGGCAACTTAACTCGCTCACAAACTTATCCGCAATAAACTAATTTTAACATATCTTTTGATTCCTAGGCATCCAATGGCATTCAAATAAAAGCGTATCTTTACGGGGTAAGTGCTTTAGAAAGCTTTAGTTACCACTGCATTTTTGTTTGCAATAGCTCTCTTCAATACTTTAGAATGGCATACGATTGCGCATTGAAGTAGTTGGAGTGGAGGACCCCTGGATACTTATTATCCTATCTTCTTTTTAATATTTCTACGTAAACATCTTGCTGAATAGTTTGTAGCTATCTCAACCTAATCTGTTGCTCCAGGTTGAGTAGTAGTATTTATTGGAGCATTTTTATATTTAAACAAATGGCTAGCCCTACTAAGAATCCCACATTTTCCAGAACCCGTGATAACGACTTTGCGAAAGCCCTGCGAAACAGGGTAAATACTTATTTTAAAACAAATAACATAAGCAGAAATGCCAATAAGAGAATGGTCATCAAGACCGTGATTATGATGTCCTTGTTCTTTGTACCCTTAATATTGTTAGGTAGCGGATTGGTAACCAGTGTCTGGATGCTCTTTGCCCTGTATATTCTCTGCGGTTTCGGCATGTCGGGGATAGGAATGGGGGTAATGCACGATGCTATACACGGTTCGTATTCCAAGAACAAGACCATCAATAAATTATTGGGTTATTCCTTTAATATGATAGGCGCCAACGCCAAGGTTTGGAAAATTCAGCACAATGTACTTCATCACACGTACACCAATATAGACCAGGCAGATGACGACCTTAATGCACCATTTTTTCTACGGTTTTCGCCCCACGCCAAACACTATTGGGCCCATCAGTTTCAACATATTTATATCTGGTTCTTCTATGGGATCTCTACCATCTCCTGGATCACTACCAAGGATTATGTTCGACTTAAAAGATATAAGGACATGGGGTTCTTTTCTAAAAAGAATGAGTATGCCAAAACCCTTGTGACAATGACAGCCTGGAAAATTCTGTATTATACCTATGCCCTGGTATTACCTATGATCATGGTACCACAGGCTTGGTGGATCATCTTACTTGCCTTTCTTAGTATGCATTTTGTGACTGGTTTACTGGTTAGTACGGTCTTTCAAATCGCCCATATAATGCCGGCGACAGAATTTCCCCTGCCCAATGAGGAGAATGCCATGAAAGAGGATTGGTATACCCACCAACTGGTAACCACTACCAATTTTGCCCCTAAGAATAAGCTGCTTTTTTGGCTTATTGGAGGCTTGAATTTTCAGGTAGAACACCATGTGCTGCCGGATGTTTGCCATATCCATTATCGGGAAATGGCTACAATTGTGTCTGAAACGGCAAAAGAATATGGTATTCCCTATCATGTAAAGAAAAGTATGGGGCATGCTATCCTGGCCCATGTAAAAATGCTTCGAGACCTTGGAAACAAACCTATGGTGCCGGTTCATGTTTCTTAATAGTGCTTTAAAAAGCTACTGTATAAAGAACAATTCTATTTTATTTTAAGATTTTTACAACAGATCAATTCCAAAACCTTTTAGAACTTTGGAAAAAAGTAGCTATGCAAGTATCCTATTTTCTACTTAAAAAGTCCGACAAAATTTCGAAAAGTGTTATACCCGTTTTGGCCCTCCTTTGTTTCTTATTTGTCTTTTCCTCCTGTGAAGGGCAGGAAGGCAATAAGTCTGCCATTTATACTTATCAAAATGGGGATCCCAATGGAACTGGAAAATGGTATATGGGCAGGGAAATTGCTTACGTCATGGGTTTTCAGGGGATGTACTGGCTTAACAGACCGGAAAGAGAAGCAGAAGAGAATACCTCCACGCTCATACGCAACATGCAAATTAAAAAAGGGGAGGTCATTGCTGATATAGGGGCCGGTTCGGGCTATCATGTCTTTAAGATGGCCACCTTGGTTCCTGATGGTCTTGTTTATGCCGTAGACATTCAGGAAGAAATGCTGGCGGCGATCAGGAAACGGAAAGAGCAGGAGGGGATCGGGAATATACGCTTGATTCAGGGGACTGAACAAAGTTCTGAGCTTCCGGAGAATACCATAGATAAGGTGTTAATGGTAGACGTATATCATGAGTTTACCTATCCTATGGAGATGATGGCTTCCATCAAAAAGGCATTACGCCCCGGCGGCAGCGTTTACCTTATTGAGTATCGTGGCGAAGATCCCAGCGTTCCCATTAAAATACTTCATAAAATGACCGAGCAACAAGCAGTAAAAGAGATGGCGGCAGCGGGCATGGTACTGGTAGAGAACATAAAAAATCTGCCATGGCAGCACTGTATGGTGTTTAAAGTGAAATAGATCGTTTCTTTTAACAGGAAATCTCCTTAGGTCGAGCTTTGTTGTTTTTTCTTCTTTCGGTAATACCGATTGATAAGGAACTGAAAAACAAAGATCAGGACAAAGATAATTCTGGCCATGTAGGGAGCAAAAAATGCCAGGATCCCGGCCAGAATCCAGACAGTTAATGCGTTCCAGGCGGTAAGTTTATACCATAAAATGGCTAAGGGAGTTAATTCCGGATGGCCTTTTTCTTTTTTGATCACGTAAAGGATCATGAGTAAGTTGAACAATCCGATTGCCGTGAGGTTAAAACAATAGAAGACAAACGGAATTGTAAGGTTAAAACCACCCACATAGAACCCGGTAGAGAAGGGCATTAGCACAATAAAAAAAAGTAGGAAGATATTCAGCCAGAGTAATTTGGTATCTATGGTAGAGACCAGTCGCATACACCGCAGATGTGCCAACCAGTAAAGGGCCGTCACCAGAAAACTTACCACTAATCCAATAAAACTGGGTATTCTATTGGCTAACAAGGTCCAGGTATCATTAGACGAAAAGGCCTCATAGGTGGGAATACCTATTTCCAGTACCAACAGCGTCATGGCGATAGAATACACCGCATCACTAAAATTAATGACGCGACTCTTGTCGTAGGAAGGAATGATCATACTAGCACACTTAATTTCAAATATAAGGTTTCTACAAAAACTTATCCCATATGTTCTTATGTTCTTAAACAGTGCTAAACCCTTGAAAGACAATATTTAACAAGCCATGTCGTTTTTATTGGACGTAATTAAACTTCAAAAACCATCACATGAAATTATCCAAAGCAATCAGCAGCTTTTTCTTTTGTGCCTTCGTGGGCCTTATTGCCAACGCGCAGGACCTGTATCAAAAAGGAGAGCTGCACCTAAAAAAGGGCAAAACGGAAGAGGCTTATATCCAAATAGACTTTGAATACCCACAGCGTTTTCAACAAAATATCACCTATGTAACCCCTAAGGATTATGATAAATTCTTAAAAACCGGGAAATTAAAGGGAAGCATGAAGAACAAACTAAATCCCGGAGATTTAGAAGGTTTTTCCCTGGATAACGGTAAAGTGTTTAAGACCGTAAGATATGCAGACCTTACCGGAAAGGCCATTAAAATGATCCCAAAAAAGATGTGTCTGGAGCAAACTGCACAAGGTGCTATTGAAGTGTTTAAATTATACAGCCGTACTACTGGGACTATTAACCACGAACTTGCCGATATGATCTTTGAGGACAGAGCTAATTTGGTGAATTATATCCAAGACAACTTTCAGATCCTGGTAAATAAAGACAACAAGAACCCCACCAATATTATGCAGGTGAATTTGCTGAATTATATTGGTGACAATCCAAGGGTAAAAGAAAATTATACAAACAACCACTATGGCTTTAGAAACCAGTTTACGGAACAACAAAAAATGGGAAAGTACGTAAATAAGGAGTATGAGGCCGCTTTTTTAAGCATGGTGAACGACTATAATCAGGAGGCGGCAACAGAAGGGGAAGCAAGATCTGAGTAATGGAGCTTCCAAAATAGTTTCAATAAAAAGCACTGATCCCTATGACCCAGTCATAGGGATTTATATTTATGGCCTACCCATTGATTAGTTAGCAGCCGTTCATTTCAATGCAGAACATCCGGGAAAATGGAATAACACCTTTATAGTCATGAGCTTAGGGAATTTTAAACTATTTTAACCATTCTTAAATGGATCTTTAAATAGTCTAAGTAACCTTTTTATTTATGCACGCGTATTTGTTCCCTGGTCAAGGCACACAGTATCCCGGGATGGGAAAAGCTCTATATGATAAATCTCCCCTGGCTCAGGAATATTTTAAAAAAGGTAATGACATCTTAGGATTTTCAATTTCGGATGTGATGTTTGAAGGATCTGCAAAAGATCTGAAGCAAACGAAGTATTCCCAACCTGCTATTTTCTTACATTCATATATTCTTTCAAAAACCCTTGGTAATAAATTTAAACCAAATATGGTTGCGGGGCATTCACTGGGGGAGATATCTGCCCTCGCCGCCATTGGTTCTTTAGATTTTGAATCGGCCTTATTACTTATAGCAAAGCGCGCTGCTGCCATGCAAAAAGTATGTGAAGTAGAAAATACAGGGATGGCAGTTGTGGTTGGTTTATACGATGTGATCGTAAAGGATATTTGCAAAAAAGTAGATGGTATTGTAGTGCCTGCCAATTATAATGCTTTAAAACAAGTAGTGATCTCAGGCGACATGAAGGCCCTCAGAGAAGCCTGTGATAAATTGAGGCCCGGTGCCAAGGCAGTAATAAATTTACCTGTAAGTGGTGCCTTTCATTCTCCCTTTATGGAGCCAATTGTTGAAGAATTCAGAATGGCTGTTGAGGAAACAAAATTTAATAAACCGAGATGCCCAATTTATCAGAACTTCGCAGGTCGCCAGACCGAAGATGTAGAGATCATAAAAAGAAATTTGATCGATCAATTAACGCATCCGGTAATGTGGAGGCATACCATTCTCCATATGATAGAAGATGGAGCCACTGAATTTACAGAAATAGGTCCTGGTAATTTTTTAAGAGGCCTTGTTCGTCAAATCGACAAGTCCGTGCAGACACATGGAATTTCGTAATGGGCTATATCACCTTGCCTGGGGTAGTTTAACCTATAAGGATTGGCAGTATGTTTGCGTTAACGCAGTATCTTATTCTACGAGGATCTTCCCACTCAAAAATTCGCGGTAGGCTGTAATGGCTTCAGGCCCCTGCACGGCATCATTCAGTTTGTCTATAATAGTTCCTCCCCGAAGACCAAAGGCAAAGATATTTACCATGGAGGCCCCATGGTTATAGTGCCTCGCCAGGTACGATTCCATGCCATACCCAGGGTTTCTTGGCGGATTACCCAAAATTG
>NZ_JBATLB010000002.1:0-4029 GCF_049669965.1 Muriicola sp.
GGCCACTGATAAGATCAAAACACTGATTGAGGAAGAGCATTTAGGTGGGATAATCTTTTCTACCGGAGGTCCGTTAAGACAAGCAAAACTTACGAATGAATATCAGGCAGTATCAAAAATTCCTCTGCTTATAGGGATGGATGCAGAATGGGGGCTGGCCATGCGATTAGATTCTACCTTTGCCTATCCATGGAATATGACCTTAGGGGCCATCCAGGATAGTAACATTGTAGAACGTGTAGGGTATCGGATAGGTACACATGCGAAGCGGTTGGGAGTTCATATCAACTTTGCCCCGGATATTGACATCAATATAAATCCCAGGAATCCGATCATCGGAAACAGGTCCTTTGGAGAAGGCAGGGTGAATGTAGCTCAAAAAGGAGCGGCATTTGTGCGCGGACTGAACAGGGCAGGGGTTCTCAGCAGTAGCAAGCATTTTCCCGGCCATGGTGATACGGCGGTAGACTCACATAAAGACTTGCCGAATATTCCTTTTGAACGCGACAGGCTAGATAGTATTGAATTATATCCTTACAAAAGACTGATCAAGGAAGGTGTCTCCAGTGTGATGGTGGCCCATTTGAATGTACCGGCCTTGGAACCGGACGAAAAAAGACCGTCGTCTCTCTCGAAAAATATCATTACCGGGGTCTTAAAAAATGAACTGGGTTTTAAAGGACTGGTCTTCACGGACGCCTTAAATATGAATGGGGTGGCAACGTTTGCAGACAATGGCGGAAGTGAATTAGAAGCCTTTCTGGCGGGGAATGACATCCTGTTGATGCCCAAAGATCTGAAGTTGGCCATCTCGGCTATACGAACTGCTTACGATACTGGCATCATTTCGGAAGCCCGTTTGGCTGTTTCTGTGCAGAAGATCCTGATGGCAAAGTATAAGGCCGGACTACACAGATATCAACCTATTCAATCTGAACAGTTATATGAAGAGCTGAATACAGTAGAAGACGATCTCTTGTACGAGGAAGCGATGGAAAATGCCATCACAGTGGTAAGGAACGAAGTAGATCTGGTACCCATCAAAAATCTGGAAAACAAAAAAATTGCCTATGTCGCCCTGGGGGATGCCTCCGGAGAGCCATTTTACAAGGCCTTGCAAAATTATACCGAGGTTTTGCAGGTAGAGGGGAAAGATATTAACACGCTTAAAAGTAAGTTATCTGACTTTAATGTGGTCATTGTTGGTTTTCACAAAAGCAATGAAAGCCCCTGGAAGGACTACAAATTCTCGGAAAAGGAATTGTATTGGCTAAATGAGCTCGCCAGAGAACGAACATCAAATTTGATC
Source organism: Muriicola sp. (assembly GCF_049669965.1). Classification (NCBI taxonomy): domain Bacteria; kingdom Pseudomonadati; phylum Bacteroidota; class Flavobacteriia; order Flavobacteriales; family Flavobacteriaceae; genus Muriicola; species Muriicola sp. The sequence goes on from NZ_JBATLB010000002.1 coordinate 1,310, forward strand.
CTGGCCGTCTTTGCCAAGCCATACGCATTGTTGGACCTGGTTAATTTCGAGAATTTAGACGGATTGGTGCTGGGGTATCAGAATAGTGAGATCGCGCAGGAGAAAACGGCAGAATTGATCTTTGGGGCCATCCCTGCTAAAGGTAAGTTGCCGGTATCCTTGGGAACTGGCTATCCCGTTGGTTTTGGGTTTTCAGCGAAAGCTCTTGGCCGTTTAGGCTACGGCATCCCGGAGCGGGTAGGGATCAATAGTCAACTTTTGGCAGAAGTAGATTCGCTGGTTCAGAACGGACTGGATTCACTGATGTTTCCGGGAGCACAGGTATTGGTGGCCAGGAAAGGAAAGGTCATTTATAATAAGAATTTCGGAAAGCCAACCTATGATGCCACAGATTCTATTTCGAACGATTACTTATACGATCTTGCTTCCCTGACAAAGATACTGGCAACCCTGCCCATGATCATGACCATGGAGGAAGAAGGGAAGATCTCATTAAATGACACTTTTGGGGAACTTATCCCTGCCTACGATACCACAGATCTTAAGGATGTGACAGTACTCAAGGCTTTAAGTCATTACGGGCGTCTTCCTTCCTGGATCGCTTTTTATTTGGCAACGCTGGATAAAAACAGAAAACCCTCTAAAGAATTTTATCGCAACAGGCCCGATAATGGTTTTAGCATCAGGGTAACCAATAATTTGTATCTCACAGATTCCTACAAGGATTCTATTTACAATCGTATCGGACGTCAATCCTTAAAGTCGAATCGGTATCGTTACAGTGATGTGGCTTATTATGTGATGAAGAAATTTATTGAGGATACCTATGGACAACCCCTCGATGTCCTCGCAACTTCTAAATTTTTTAAACCCCTGGGAACTAACTTTACTCGCTTCAAACCCTTGGAATACTTCAAAAAAGAAAAGATCGTCCCTTCGGAAATTGATAATTATTACCGGTATCAGACGGTGCAGGGATATGTTCATGACATGGGGGCCGCCATGCAGGGGGGAGTAGGAGGCCATGCCGGTTTGTTTAGTAATGCCAATGATGTGGCTAAGATTATGCAGATGTATTTGCAAGGTGGATATTATGGGGGAGATCGTTTTTTGGAGGCCAGAACTATAGAAAAGTTCAATAAATGCTATTTCTGCAATAACGATGTACGCAGGGGAGTAGGTTTTGACAAGCCACAGCTGGAAGAGCATGGCCCTACTTGCGGTTGTGTTTCCAGGAAAAGCTTTGGTCACAGTGGATTTACAGGGACCTATACCTGGGCCGATCCCGAGAAGGAATTGGTCTATGTCTTTTTGTCGAATCGCACTTTTCCAACATCCTCCAATAACCTTTTGATCAAATCCGAATTGAGAACACGTATTCAGCAGGCGATTTATGATTCCATTATAAATTAGAAAAAGAATTAAAACGTAATTTTACAGCTATGAAGATCGCTATTGTATGTTATCCTACTTTTGGTGGGAGTGGGGTAGTGGCTACCGAGCTGGGAATTGCACTGGCAAATCGGGGTCACGAGATCCATTTTATTACTTACAAACAGCCGGTTAGGCTAGAATTACTGGGGAATAACATTCATTTCCACGAGGTACATGTGCCTGAATATCCCTTGTTCCATTATCAGCCATATGAATTGGCCTTATCCAGCAAATTGGTAGATACCATAAAGTTGTATGGAATAGAACTCTTGCATGTCCATTATGCTATTCCACATGCCTATGCGGGGTATATGGCGAAAAAGATATTGGAAGAAGACGGGATCTATATCCCCATGATCACCACCCTGCACGGCACGGATATTACGTTGGTGGGGAACCATCCATTTTACAAGCCCGCAGTGACTTTCAGTATAAATAAATCAGAGGTGGTTACCAGTGTATCTGAAGATTTAAGGCAAAAGACGCTCGACTTTTTTGAGATTGAGAAGGAGATTGAGGTGATCCCTAATTTTATAGATAAAAGGAAATACAATTCAGAATTCACGGATTGTCAGCGTACCCTGATGGCTGGTGAAAATGAAAAGATCATCACTCATATCAGTAATTTTAGAAAAGTAAAGCATATTCCGGATGTCATAAAGATATTTTATGGTATTCAAAAGGAGATCCCGGCTAAGTTGATGATGGTAGGAGAGGGTCCTGAAAAGGAGAAGGCCGAAATGTTGTGTGAAGAGCTGGGCATTATGAATAAGGTGATGTTTTTAGGTCAAAGTTCCGAAATAGACCGGATTCTTTGTTTTTCAGATCTGTTCCTGCTGCCTTCAAAATCTGAGAGTTTTGGGTTAGCAGCTTTAGAGGCCATGATCAATAAAGTACCCGTGATATCCAGTAATACCGGAGGGATTCCCGAGGTGAATATACAGGGAGTAACAGGATTTTTGAGTGATGTAGGCGATGTGGATGACATGATAAAGAATGCATTATATATTCTGAAAGACCCTAAAATCCTGGAGACATTCAAAATGAATGCCTATAAAGAGGCCCTGAAATTCGATCTCCAGAATATCATGCCCTTGTATGAAAGCCTCTATGAACACGCATATAAGGATCACTACAGAAGTGTGTTGAGGTAACTCGTAAAATTTATTTTTTTGTTTTCATTTTTTCCGACATCTTTTCTTAATGGTAAGCTTAAGTGCTAACACCCAATGGTATATACTTCCTTTGTCGGTAAATTTACACGGCTTGTCGATATCACATTGAGT
>NZ_JBATLB010000003.1:0-2376 GCF_049669965.1 Muriicola sp.
TTTTAGAAGCATCGTAATAGGAAATCAATAATTGAGGTATGGTTACTTCCTGGTTTCCGGCATTGAACAGTACCCCCTCCATACTTTTTTCATTTAAAGTAAGATCCTGAAGGGCAACCTGTTTGTACAGATCTGTAATTGCAACGTTGGCAGCTATTTGCAGGTTGAACTTCACTGGGACATCATTCAGGTTAACAGGTGTAAATTCATCGGGATCATAAGTTTCTGGCATTTTACTTTCCTTAGTGGTCCAGGCAATACTTTCGAAGTTTATCCTGAAGGACGTGATCTCCTTCGGCAGTAATTTATGCTTTATATGATACTTGGCATTATATGTTGTGAGTTCCCTGTCCTTCTCATTGTACAAACTGGCCTGAATGACCACATCTGCCGGAACATGGTCTATATTCTGAAGTTCCCCAACGATAGCGTATTCCGAACCAGATCTTACCAAACTTGCAGAAAGAACTTGGAGAACTGGCTGTTCCAAAACGTCTTCATGATGGGTCTGCTGGGTTGTGATCCGCCGTCTTCCATGATTGAAATACGAAGTGGTATTGGCCGTAAAAAGTTGGTCTGGGGGAATATCTGCCTGTGGCGGTGTAGGTACTATGAACCATTCACTTCCTTCCATGACTAATTCTCGTACTTCTTGTTTTTTTATGGTCTCTAAAGGAGTGATCCAAACCGTATTTATTTTAGCTGTTGCTCCATTAGAAGACTTATCAATGATCTCCACGCCAATGGAATCTAGTTTGGCATATGAACTGAGAATCCCATCACTTACAGAGATCTCCAGCATGTATTGCGCAAGCGACACTCCTCCCGATGGATCCAGATAAGTATGGGCTTTTTCAAATTCTTTAAAATCTATTGCGTCATAATACGCCCTAACTACATTTTCCGGGGATCGTTGAGCGGAATTTTTTGAATAGAATTGATACAACCCATAGAACAACAAGCCGGTCATGAGCCATGCCCAAATATGATTTATTCTAATTAGTCTTTGAGGGAACCTATCATATGATACTCCCAATTTCATGTATTCGGGGATTCGTATTTCCTTTGATTTAAGAGCCCGGATCCACAGCAACTGAATATTGAGAATAAAAGACAGGAGTATGGTTAGTACGGGAATAACACCCCACATAATCTTGAGAAAAGTAGGCACATCGTCTTTAGGTATTATTGTCGGTAAAGGCGGCACATTGAGTCTTTCCCAGACCATGATCCCATTTTCCAGTTGCTGCAATCGTTGCCATCCGCAGTAATACAGAATAGGGTCATAGAACTTGTCATTAGAGAAAATGTATTTCAGATTGTATTTCTCCGGAATGGTCAGGAACTGCTGTAGGGATCCTATACCTTCCACCCCCCGGAATTTCGAATTCTCTAATCTTTCAATAGCCTTGCTCGTTAATTCTGGTAATCGGCGGGCCGAATGATAGTTACCGTCTACCGTCATGGCATTTGTCTGAGCAGAGAGCCATGCCATTTGATCACCAAACCCCAAGGTTAGATATCGCCATTGGTCGTGCATATCCTGATTTAGGAAATTAACGATGGGAAGCATTTTAATTTTTTGAGGTTGGGAAGGTCTGAAATAGCCAAGACTCATCGTAAAGATGACCATAAACAAAATACCGGCTGCCAGGAATGCCCCCAGGATACGGTGATACATAGGTCCAAATCTCTCCTGAAGCGCTTTTTTAAGGTCGCCTTCAACTATACGGTATAGAAACTCTCCAAAAATGGGTAGGGCCATGATAGTAGCCCATAAGGTAAAACGGTCTAAAGTAAGGATATTAAAAGCTGTCTCTCCCAATACCATCCTTGGAATGGGGGTAGTTCCTCCTGTTCCTAAAATTGTGAGGATACTAATAGATAAACCGAAAAAGAGATATCGCTTGCTATAAAAGCGATAGAAAACATACGGCAGAATAAATAATAGTATTCCCCAGGGAATTATAAAAAATACGAGTCCGGAAGAGGTTACTTCCAGGAAGTTATCGCGTGAGCCATGAGGGATAGGCACTTGAGTAATAGGATTTGCCTTGGAATTCAACCAGTAGGGAAGTATACATAGCACAATTAGTGTTAGTGACCCCATTCCAAAACCTACTATTCTCCAAAATAAATTTTTGAAAGAGGTAAGAAATACTTTAAAGGTTATTTTTTTTGATTCTCTTACTTTCTCCCTGGCATCGTCCATGATGGCCATGCCTATCAAGGGAAAAATAAAGAATACCATTCCAAAAATAGGAGTAACATGATGCGAAGTAACGGTCACTGCTATTAGAGAAAATGCGGTAATTAAGTTAAAATACCGTCCTGTTCTGATCCATTGATAGATCTCAGGAAGAGCGTGTAACAATA
>NZ_JBATLB010000004.1:0-12100 GCF_049669965.1 Muriicola sp.
AAACTGGTAAATGCGGGGTATTTATGCCGCAGGGATGGTAGTATGGAGCGGTATGAAAAATTGCATGTCACACCGGATGAAGCCAAGGTATGGGGAATGCAGGGAGGGGATGAATTAAAGACCTTTGATACGGATTGTGGGAAGATCGGGGTGTTGATCTGCTATGATTCCGAATTTCCGGAATTAAGCCGTTTGTTGGCAGATGAAGGAATGGACATCTTATTTATTCCCTTCCTGACAGATACACAAAACGGTTATTCCAGGGTGCGGCACTGTGCCCAGGCACGAGCCATTGAGAACGAGTGTTATGTGGCCATAGCGGGAAGCGTGGGGAATTTGCCCAATGTGCATAATATGGACATACAATTTGCCCAATCTATGGTATTTACACCTTGTGATTTCTCCTTTCCTACAAATGGGATCAAGGCCGAGGCTACTCCCAATACCGAGATGATTTTAATTGCGGATGTGGATATAGATCTACTGCGCGAATTGAATCAGTTTGGGGCGGTAAGGAACCTGCGTGATCGAAGAAAAGACCTTTTTGATCTTAAACGGACAAACTCTTAATTACAGATAAAATAAAATCCTTGATTTAGGAATCCAGTGTTTTTACCTCGTCATTAAGTTTTTCCAGGGTTGCTTTAGCATCACCGAAGAGCATTTTAGTCTTATGGTGAAAGAATAAATTATTCTGAATACCGGCGTACCCCGGACTCATGCTTCGTTTCAATACCACTACATTTTTGGCTTCCCATACGTTGATGACAGGCATCCCGTAAACAGGACTATCCGGGTCATCATAGGCGGCCGGGTTTACCACGTCATTGGCTCCTATCACCAGCACCATATCTGTACTGGGCAAAGCCTCATTGGCTTCTTCCATATCCAGTAATTTTGGATACGGAATATCTGCTTCGGCTAATAATACATTCATATGTCCTGGCATTCTTCCGGCTACAGGGTGAATCGCGTAGTTTACTTCTACTCCATTGGCAGACAGCAGATTGTCTAACCGTTTTACCACTTTTTGTGCCTGGGCTACTGCTAATCCATAGCCGGGAACAATTAGGACGCTTTCGGAGTAATAGAGTTGAATGGCCAGGTCTGTATAGGTAATTTCTTTGGCCAGTTGTTTTTCTCCTTTGGTGTCGGTTTTGTGATTGTTTTCCCCAAAACCCCCAATCAAAACATTTAGGAGGGAACGATTCATGGCATTACACATTAATACCGTAAGTATGATTCCGGCAGAACCCACCAGGATACCACCAACTAACATGATCTTATTGTCATAAATGAGTCCGGCTGCAGCAGCTGAAAGACCGGTAAAGGCATTGAGCAGGGAGATAACAACAGGCATGTCTGCCCCACCAATTGGTGCCACAAATGAAAATCCATAGACCAGGGCGAGTACCATCAGGATCACTATCTGCCAAATGGATGGATCATTCAAATGGAGATACACATACCCACTCAAAACCAGCAAACCTGCCAATAATATCAGGTTCAGAATATTGTGTTTAGGGAAGGTTACCTGATGATCCTTTATTAATCCCTGTAACTTGGCATAGGCCAGCATACTTCCCGTAAAGGCAATGGCACCTATCAGCAGTGTTATCAATAAAATAAGTAATTGACCATCATTGAGCACAGAGTATCCATTGGCAAATTGGGCGAGCTCGGTAAATGCCAGTACCACGGCACAAGCCCCTCCCAGACCATTAAAGACAGAGACCATCTGTGGCATAGCCGTCATTTCGATTTTTGCGGCACTAACATAGCCTATAATGCCGCCTATGATCATAGCCACGAAAATCCAAAGGTAGTTGTTGGGTGCATTGCTTATGGGGATAAATAAAGTGGCCAGAATGGCAATAGCCATCCCCAGGGTAGCAAGGGCATTTCCTTTACGAGCGGTATCTGGCGAACTCATCTGACGCAGGCCAATTACAAAGGAAGTGGCTCCAAGCAGATAGGTAAGATTAATGGCGGTAGTGATCATTTTATTTTTTCTTTTTTGAAAACATTTTTAACATCCGGTTGGTCACTGCAAATCCTCCCACCACATTGATCATACCCAGTACCACGCCCAAAGCCCCCAGGCTTAGGCTAAAATAATCTGTTGGGGATGCGTTTCGGATGAGTAAGATAGCACCTATGATGACCACACCACTGATGGCATTTGCACCAGACATCAAAGGAGTATGTAAAACAGTTGGTACCTTAGAGATTACTTCAAACCCAAGGATTACCGTAAAGATTAATAGATATATCAGGATGAGGTTTTCGTCCAGAAAAAGAAAAAGTTGTTCCATATATGTGATTATTTGGCTTAGTAGTCTTCCTGTTAGAGTAAAGTTTTTGAGATGATCTCATTTTTTTGATCCAAAACCAACTGACCTTCCTTTACAATAAGCTTTAAATAATTCGCCACATTGTTACTGTAAAAAAAGCTGGCATCCTTGGGCATTTCAGCGGCCAGATGGCTGTTGCCAATGATTTTTACGCCTTTGTAAACTATTGTCTTGTTATCTTGGGTTACTTCACAATTTCCTCCTGTGGAGGCAGCCAGATCTATGACCAATGATCCTGGTTTCATAGTACTTACGGTCTCTTCCGTAAGTAAAATAGGGGCTTTTTTACCCATGATCTGTGCCGTTGTTATTACCACGTCCGATTTGGCCGCACGCTGTTCCACTTCCTGTTGTTGGCGTTGTAAAAATTCTGGTGTTTGTTCCACTGCATACCCACCGGCATCTTTTTTGTCTATCGCTCCGGAGACTTCAACAAATTTGGCACCCAGGCTTTCCACCTCCTCCTTTGCGGCGGCGCGCACGTCAGAGGCCTCTACCATAGCTCCCAATCTTCTGGCCGTGGCAATTGCCTGTAAACCGGCTACTCCTGCACCCAAAACCAATACCTTGGCAGGTTTAATACTGCCTGCAGCCGTGATCATCATAGGGAAAAAACTAGGGGATTCATTGGCTGCCAATAATACTGCCTTATACCCCGCAATGGCTGCCATGGAAGAAAGTATGTCCATTGTCTGGGCAATGGTCGTTCTGGGGATAAGATCCAGACTTACGGCCTTTAACTCAAGGGTTTTGATATATTCTATCAGAGGTTGGTTGGTGTAAGGAGAAAACATAGCCACCAGCAATGCCCCTTTTTTAATACTGCGAAGATCTTCCTTGGGGATAGGATTAATGGTGACGAGAATATCTGCTTCGGCGAGGATAGACTTCCTGCTTTTAATACTGGCGTACTTCTCGTATTTAGCATCCGGAAAACTGGCCAGTTCACCGGCCCCACCTTCCATCCAGAATTCGGTATTTGTTACGTTGAATTTTTTAAGGGTGCTTGGAACCAGGGAGACACGTTTGTCGTATGGTTCTTTAAGAATTCCTATGATCATACAGTTGTAGAGATAAATCTATGATGCCTCAATGTAAGTATAAAATACTGAAATCAGAAATTGTACAGCATCAATTCCCAGCAAGTTTTGTGGCATACCCTTAGACTAATCCTGTATTAAGAGAACCAGTGAAATATCATATAATATAATATCTTTAAGGGATTACTTACAAACCAATTCAGGGAGTTGCAGTATCTGAAATTGGGTTAAAAAAACCATTGCTCAATCATCTGGTAATACCTGATTTTGCAAGAAAGGGAAAATAGCAACAAGGATAATGAAGAACAAGAAACTAAAAATTGTGATCATCGGCGCCGGATTTGGTGGGGTAGAACTGGCAAAATCCATGAGGAATAAGCCTGTTGAGGTACTATTGATAGATCAACACAACTACCATAATTTTCAGCCCCTGATGTACCAGGTGGCAACCGGGGGTTTGGAGCCTGGGAGTATTGCCTATCCGGTACGCCGTATTTTCAGGCGGAACAAGAACGTAACGTTTCGGATGGCAGAGGTGCAGGAGGTTGTATTGGGAGAAAATAAACTGCTAACCAGTATAGGCGAGATTGCCTATGACTATTTGGTGATCGCCACAGGGAGTATCACCAACTTTTTCAATTTTGAACCGGTTAAGGATCAACTCCTCACTTTAAAATCTATCCCTGAAGCACTCAATTTAAGAAGCTTTGTTTTTCAAAACCTGGAAAAGGCACTGGCCAATACCGGGAATGAACCCCTGGAGGAGATCATGAACATTGCCATAGTAGGCGGCGGACCTGCGGGGATAGAACTTGCCGGGGCCCTGGCCGAAATGAAACGCTTTGTGCTCCCGAAGGACTTTCCCGAATTAGACCTTACTAAAATGAGTATCAATCTCTATGAAGCTTCCCCCAAATTACTGGCGGCAATGTCCGAAGAGGCTTCTGCCAAATCCTTGCGCTATTTAAATGAATTGGGGATCAATGTGCACCTTAATGCGAGAGTGCATGGATATGACGGTTCCAATATTACCTTAGAAGATACTTCTTCCTTCAGAACAGATACGGTCATTTGGACGGCAGGAGTAAAAGGAGCACCTATCAAAGGATTACCGAAGGAAGTTATCATTGGAGGAAACAGGATCGCTGTCAACGAATTTAACCTGGTGTCTGGTAGTGATAGAATTTTTGCCATAGGAGATGTCGCGGCCCATATAACTCCGGAAGAACCAAAAGGATTGCCTATGTTGGCACCGGTTGCACAGCAACAGGGAAAACTACTGGCTAAAAACTTAATGCGACTATCAAAAGACAAACCTATGATGGCCTTTAAATACTTCGACAAGGGGGTGATGGCTACCATAGGACGACGAAAAGCAGTGGTAGACCTCAAGGTGTGGAAGTTTCAGGGGACATTTGCCTGGTTGGTCTGGATGTTTGTTCATATCATGTCCTTGGTTGGATTCAGAAATAAGATCGTGGCCTTCTTTGACTGGATGGTAAATTATTTCACCTATGACAGGCCATTAGGACTAATTATAAGACCGTATAAAAGGAAGGAATGAAAAATGGAACTAGGGTTACTGCAACAACCACAGATTATTTACAGCTGTCGCGTTCCCTCACTCAGTACCACCGGGTAAGCAGACAACGCTCTATTAAATCGGGCATGGTATTTCTCAGTTGCCAGTTGTATAAAACTATCTGCTGTGTTTTTTCTAATAAGGTTTAGGGTGCAGCCTCCAAAACCTCCCCCCATCATTCGTGCTCCCAAAACATCTTCAGACGCTTTGGCCAGATCTACCAGAAAATCTAATTCAGTGCAACTTACCTTGTATTGAAACTGCAATCCCGCATGGGAAGCATATAAAAGTTCTCCGAACGCACGCAGATCATTCTTCCTTAGGGCCGCCACAGCACTGATAACGCGGGTATTCTCTTCCAGGACGAATACTATTTTTTGATAATCGTCTCTCGTAAACTGATCTCGCTGTACTTCCACTTGCTGAAGACTGAGCTCGCTCAGCGAGCCAACCCCAAATAGCTTTGCTGCCTTGTTGCAAACCTCACGGCGCTCATTGTAGGCAGTATCTGCCAGTTGGTGGGGAATATTCGTATTCAGCAAGAGCAGCTGGTATTCCTTAGGGTGGAATGGGATCTGTTCCGAGCCTAAAGTGTTGCAATCCAGGAATAGGGCATGGTCTTTTTGGCCAAACATACTGGCAAATTGATCCATTATGCCACATTGTACGCCTACAAAATTATGCTCGGCTGCTTGTGAAATATGGATCATTTCCATTTTTGAGAGACCCAGCCCAAAAAGTTCATTCAAGCCAAATGTCAGGGCGTTCTCCAGGGCTGCTGAAGATGAAAGTCCGGCTCCCGGAGGCAGGTCGCCCCCAAAAACAACATCGAAAGGAGGTATTATCTTCCCTTTTTTGTGGATTTCGTCTACCACACCGAACAGATAGTTTATCCAGCCATTAGAAAGGGGTTTCAATTGGTTTAAATCAAAACTAAATTTTTCGTCCTTGTCCACGGCAATGGCGGTGCAGGAGGTCCCCTTGCTTTGTTGTACGGCCATTACAATACCCATATCTATGGCTGCAGGAAGTGCGTATCCCAGATTGTAATCTGTGTGCTCCCCAATTAAATTGATACGCCCCGGCGAGAAAACCATCAGCGGGGTGGTCCGGAACTGCTCCAGAAAATAATTCCTGACTATGCCGATACGCCTTTGATCCATACAAAGTTTTGTGATATCAAAAATGCGTAAAAAAGCCGGAATAATAGCATCAAGCTTTTTGGGTAGGGTAGAATCTACCCTTAAAAAGACCCTCTCACTAGATCACTCTTTTACCCCCAATTTATTAAGGATATCATCCATCAGGCACCATTTGGTGACGGAAGATTGCAAGAGGTTAGCACCCACAAAGGCAGTGAACCATAACCAATGAATATTGACATAAATGGCTAATAAGAGGCTGATAAGGATAAAAGAACCGGCCACGGCTCGTACAATTCTGTTTTTCATCACTGTAATTTTTATATGAACTTTTCGATAGGAACTACAATAGCCTTTATGGGGTTATTGGTTTCCAAATGTTGATTGAATTCTTCAATGAGCTTAAAGAGATGGTCAATATTTTCTCCTTCTGTAAAGGAGAAGAATAAACTAGATTCCACCCCACCTGTATCACTTGGGAACCAACTAGCCGTCCGCAACATGGTGGTAGGGTTTTTGAACCCACTGATATCAGACTCACTAAAATTTTCAATATTAGCTTTCTTAAAAAGTTTTGGGATCTCTTTTTCAAACTGTTCTACGGCGGTTACTATTAGTAGTTTCATCTTATTTGTGCTTTAAATTGTTACCTCTCACACCTGTTTTGAGGTGTCATTCAAATTTCTTACTCCTGGTTTTCCAAGGTGGTTGCCTCAGCAACTTCGGGGTATTTTTTGCGTTCTATCATGAAATATACCAGCGGTACCACCAGGAGTGTAAGTACAGTGGATACTATGGTTCCTCCCATCAGGGATATGGCCAGACCCTGAAAAATAGGATCAAAAAGTATGACAAAAGCCCCAATGACCACGGTTCCTGCGGTTAGTAATATAGGAGTGGTTCTAACAGCCCCTGCTTCTATTACGGCTTTTTTCAGGGAAATCCCGTCAGCCAGCCTGATATTGATGAAATCTATGAGCAAGACAGAATTCCTAACCATAATACCCGCCAGTGCGATCATCCCAATAAACGAAGTGGCAGTGAAGAAAGCACCCATTAACCAGTGCCCCAGCATAATCCCAATCAACGATAGCGGAATGGCCACCATCATGACAATAGGTGCCTTAAAGTTTTGAAACCAGCCTACAATTAAAATATAGATGATAACAATGACTCCTAAAAAGGCAAGCCCCAAATCCCTGAATACTTCCAACGTAATTTGCCACTCCCCATCCCATTTTACAGTATAATCATCTTCAAAATCGGGTTGTTTTATATATAGTTCCTGGATAGAGTAGCCTTCCGGTAGAGGTAATTCCTTAAGTGCATCGGTCATGCCCAGGATGGCATACACCGGACTTTCCAATTCCCCCGCCATATCGGCCGTAACATAAACAACCCGCTTCTGATTCTTCCGGTAGATGCTTTTAGCCTGGATGCTTTCCTGAATATCTACCAGATCACCGATGGGGATCATAACCGCTCTGTTCGATTTTACTTTCAATTGTGAGATATCCAGGGGTGTTGATTTCTCTTTCTCATCTAACGCCAGTATCATCTCTATCTGTTTAGAGGCATCTTCGTCGTATAGTGTACTGATCGCCTGCTCCGAAAGGGCCATGTTCATGGTGTGGGTAATTTGTTGGGGCGTTACCCCATAGAGCATGGCTTTTTCCTTATCAATAACAAAATCGTACTTTGTCTGGTCTGCTTCTACCATCCAATCTACATCTACCACATCCGCTGTACCTTTCAGTAATTGCTGTAACTGATCTGCAAGTTGTATTTGTTCCTGGTGGTCCGGACCATAAATTTCCCCTACAATAGTGGATAAGACCGGAGGCCCTGGCGGAACCTCTACGATCTTTATATTAGCGCCGTATCTGGATCCGATTTGCTGTATTTCTTTCCGCATGGAACTGGCTATCGCATGACTTTGTTCGCTACGCGTCCCTTTGTCTACGAGGTTTACCTGTATATCGGCCATATTGCTGCCAGAACGGATGTCGTAGTGGCGCACCAGTCCATTGAAGGTGATCGGGGCAGAAGTACCCACATAACTTTGATAATTGACCACTTCCGGCCTTGTAGACAGGTATTGAGATACCTCTTTGGCAACCACCGCACTACGTTCCAGGGTAGTACCTTCGGGCATATCTATCACTACCTGAAATTCATTCTTGTTATCAAAAGGCAGCATTTTAACCACTACCGATTTTGTAAACAACAAGCCAACAGATCCGAGCAATAACAAGAAAGTAATTCCCAGGAACAGCCACCTTTTCTTATTATTCTCAATCAGGGGCTTCTCAAACTTTTCGTAAATGCGGTATATAAAGGTTTCCTCCAGTGGTTTTTCTGCTTTTTGCTTTTTGCCATCTTCTTTTTCCCTTAAAAATATAAAGCCTAAATAAGGGGTAATGGTAAGGGCTACAAACAAGGACAAGATCATGGCAATAGACGCCCCAATGGGCATAGGCGACATATATGGGCCCATTAAGCCCGATACAAAGGCCATGGGTAATACCGATGCAATGACCGTAAACGTGGCCAGGATGGTGGGGTTCCCTACCTCATTAATGGCGTAGAGTGCCGCTTGCTTAAATGGCAAGCGCTTCATCTTAAAATGCCGGTGCATATTCTCCGCAATGATAATGGAGTCATCAACCACAATTCCCGTCACAAAGACCAACGCAAAAAGCGTGATCCGGTTAAGGGTATAGTCTAAAATATAATAGCTGAGCAATGTTAATGCAAAGGTGATAGGAACGGATAAAAACACTACAAGTCCACCTCTCCATCCCATGGCCAGCATTACTACAAACGTCACGGCAACGATGGCCCCCATTAGGTGCATTAATAGCTCAGAGACCTTATGGGAGGCCGTTTCTCCATAGTTCCGTGTTACTTCTACATGTACCTCGTTTGGGATGAGGTTCTTTTTAAGATGTTCTACCTTCTCTAAAACCAAGTCGGCAATGTTCATGGCATCGGCTCCCTTTCTTTTCGCCACAGAAATAGTTACTGCCGGATATTCGGAGAAATAAGTGTCTGCCTGGTCACTGGCCCTGCCATAACCAAACGACACATAGTTTTTAGGGATCTCAGGACCGTCATAAATAGTGGATATCTGTTTTAGATAGATGGGCTGCTCTTGTTGCACCCCTACTACCAGATTTTCCAAATCCTGGGGAGTAGACAGAAATTGCCCTGTCGTTACCAGAAACTCGGTATCGTTCTTATCAAACGAACCACTGTTTAATTGTTGGTTGTTGGCCTTTATCATTTCGGCTATGGAAAGGAAATCCAGGCCACTTTCACTCATTTTATCCTTATCCAAGACCACGCGTAGCTGTCGGTTTCTTCCGCCTATCTTTTGGGTGGCAGACACATCGTTTATTTTTTCTATCTCATCCGTAAGTTCCTGGGCTATCTGTTTTAATTGATAGTCATCATACTGATCACTCCAAAGGCTCAGGCCCAAAACGGGTACATCATCAATGGCCCTGGTCTTTACCAGCGGAAAAGTAACGCCTTGCGGCATAATGTCCATGTGTTTGTTGATCTCGTTGTACAGTTTCACAAAAGACCTCTCAATATCCTCTCCCACATAAAACTGAACAATTACCATCGCCTGGCCCTCCATAGCGGTAGAATACACATACTCCACCCCCTTGATGTTTGAAATAAGCTTTTCCAGCGGCTTCACGACCCGAGATTCTACCTCCGTAGGACTAGCCCCGGGATAGCCAACAAAGATATCGGCCATGGGTACATCAATCTGTGGTTCCTCTTCCCGCGGAATCAGGAAGGAACTATAAACCCCTATGACCATAAATACGATCATCAATAATACGGTGAGCTTAGACCCTATAAATGCCTTTGCAATCTTACCTGCTAATCCTTCTTTCATGCTTTTTATTTTTGGCGTTCGGGCGGGCTTTCCGCTAGTACTCCTCGTCCTTAAAAAATGTAAGGCCTGCGGGGTTCCGCATCAATCCCTAACGCAGCTTTTTAATTATTGAATACTAATTTTGGCCCCATTGAACAATTTGCCCTGGGCACTGGTTATGTATGATTCGTTGGGTGCAAGCCCAGATAAGACCTCTACCTCATCCCCAACGGTCCGGCCAAGGCGCAGCCATCTTAATAAGGCCGTATTACTCTGGCTAACCGTAAAGACCCCGGAAAGTTGTCCCTGGTTTACCAAGGCTTTTACAGGGATCATAATGGTAGGAGCTGCTGTTTTTTGCTCTAAAGGAAATTGTACCGTGGCATACATGCCAGACAAAATGGGTACGGTGGTTTTATCGAGGGTCACTTTAACCAAATATTGCCCACCTGTATTGGTGGCCGAGGTGCTTACTTCGGCTACCGTTCCTTTCACTGTCTCATTTATAGACTTTATCACAACCCCTGCCTCAGTTCCCAATGTTATTTTTAGGATTTCAGTTTCAGGGACCATGGCCATCACCTGGAAATTACCGGGAGTCTCCATCGCCAGTAAAGGCGCTCCGGGATTGGCCATATCTCCTTCCTTTATAAATTTGTTGGTCACTACTCCGCTGAAAGGTGCTCTTATGTTGATATAAGACAACTGGGCATTTACTTCATTTCTCATTTCCCTGGCGCCCTCCAGTCGAGCCTTGGCCATATTGTAATTAGCGGTCATATCGTCTAGTTCTTTCTGGGAGGCACTATTTTCCTGAAAGAGATTCATAAATCGTTTGTAATCCTTTTCGGCGTTGTTAAATGCTGCAGAAGCCTCGGTTATTCCTGCGTTGACTTGCGCCAGTCTGGCCGAAATATCAGCATTGTTGATACTTAGCAACAGTTGTCCCTTCTTTACCCGATCGCCTACATCTGCATAAATTCTGTCAACATACCCCATCATTCGGGTACTTAGGTTAGCATTGTTAACGGCCTCTACCTTCCCACTGGCAGATAAAAAGGGTGTGCCACCTTCTTCAGTTACCGTACTTACTTGTACTTCAACTGCGGGTATATTGTTGGCGTCTATCTCCTTGTTTTTATCGCCACAACCCCATGTAAGAAACCCTGCTACCAAGATGGCTGTTATATGTATATTTTTCATTTTTCTTCTGATTAATTGTTTACCTCTGATCATGATCCTTTGGTTAAGAATTGAACATACGCCAGGGCGTAGTTATGCTGGAATATGGTGGTGTAATATTCCAGTTGTTTTTGTGAATACTGAGTTTCTGCAAGAAGCAGGTCTGTGGTTCTTTCCAGACCCTCTTCGTAGCGGTTGGTCCTTATACGCAGTGCCTCTTTTGATTGTTCCAACGCCAGGGCGGTAAGCTTCAGGTTATTTTTCATGTCCTGAAGCATGCGATTCGCCCTCTGCAGCTCAACCTGACTTTCCATTTTGTACTGTTGTAATTCTAGTTTCGACTTTTCGTAGGCCGCTCTACTTTTTTTTGCTTTGCCAAAACGTTTGCTGCCTTCCAGGATATTCCATTTTAGTTCTGCTCCCAGTAAATATCCATTGGCATCGCCCTGGAAGATCTGATCATCGTGAAGTTCGTAGAAACCAAAAGCATTTAATCTTGGCAGGAAACTCATTTTATCTGCCGTATATATTTGTTTGTATGCCTCGCTTGCCATGGCCATCGCCTGGATATCTGGCCTTTCTTCCGAAAATGTTTCCATAGAAATTTCATTGGTGTTAACGGACAGGGCATCTGCAGGTTGTAAGATCGTATAGGTCTCATCGCCCATCATTACCGATAAAGAGTTCGATGCGTTTTTAATACTACTTCTGGCGTATTGCAGTTGATTTTCTATTTCAGTGAGCCGCACTTCCACGGCCAGCACATCCGACTTCTGGAGATAGCCCTGCTTAAAACTGTTGTCGGCGATCCTTTTGTTCTCCAGGGCTGCCTCTTGGGCTTTTATTAAAACGTCTGCTGTTTTATAGGCCAGTTGCAGTTGCATATAGGCCTTGTTCACCTCCAGAAG
>NZ_JBATLB010000005.1:0-3093 GCF_049669965.1 Muriicola sp.
TTTTGAAGTGCTACTGCATTTATGCAATATCGAAGACCGCTTGGTGGCGGACCATCCTGAAAAACGTGACCGAGGTGGGCATCACAAGTATTGCATACCGTTTCTATACGGTACATTCCAAAACCTTTGTCCTTGTGATAAGCAATAGCATTGTCCTTTATGGGTTGGGTAAATGAAGGCCAACCTGTCCCGCTTTGAAACTTTTCTTCACTATCGAAAAGTTCGGTTTCACAACATACACAAGCATAACGACCGGGTTCAAATAGATTACACATTTCTGAACTGTGTGCTCGTTCTGTACCTTTTTGTCTTGTTACTCTAAATTCTTCAGGGGAAAGAATGGCTTTCCATTCTTCCTCTTTTTTTTCTACCCTTCTATCGGGTTCGGGATTGCCATTATTGGCAAATTTTAATACATCTAACCAGTTTAGCATATTTTGTTATTTAATTGTCTTTAAAAATTTGATTGCTTCCTCTGTATTTAAATGGAAATCATTGAATACCACCGTTCCTTTTTGGTCTATGAAAATAAACCAAGGCGTACCACCTGTTCGATAGTGATACATTGTACTTGAAATATTGTTGGTCTTTTCATCGCCTTCATCTTGTCCAAACGGAATTTCCAGCTGGTATTGTTTCTGCGTCTCAATCAGTTTTTCAAAAGTATTTTGGCTTTTTCCTTCGAAGACCGTTTGAATGGCAAAAAACTTTACAGCCTCGCTCTCTTTTAATGTAGCGACCATTTTTTGCAAAGAAGGGAAGCCAATTTTATGGCAACCTGGACACCAACTTTGAAAACAGTAAAACACCACAAACTTACCTGAGTAATCAGATAATTGAAATGCCACTATTTCTTTTCCATTGGCATCTAGCCATTTAAATTTAGCTAACTCTGGAGCTTGTTGTCCTTCTATTCCATAATTTTTATTCATTATCAATTTCTTTTATTTCCTCAAAAAATTCATTGTTTGTTCTAACAAAATCATTATCCATATTGTGGATAAGTTTCTTGAAAACAGACTTGGTAACACGCACATATTTATTCGTTTCTTTATCGAATCCTATCCATTCAAATCGATTACCATAAGGGCAATCAGGAGCATCTGGATGGCTTCCTTTCCTTAATTCGTATCTCTCAGGGTATAAGTTGAACTGCTCTGCTGTAATTACAGGTAAATCATATTTCTGATGCTTAGCCATTTAGTTCCAATTTAATTTTTTTCTTTCATTCCAATAGGTATTGCTGTTTACTGCTAAAGAGTTTAATAAATCTATGTCCTCTTGTTTCAATCGAAAATCATTGGCTTTTAGATTACTTTTTAGATGTTCTATTGTTGCAGCACCACTCAACACCTTAAAAACAGGAATGCTATCCATACAAAACCTCAGTGCAATCGCATCTATCCCAACTTTATATTTTTGTGAAAGTTTACTTAATATGTGGTAAGCTTCGGTGTAATTCGGGAAATCTTCATTAGGAAAAACCCTTCCGTTTGCTAATGCTTCTTTGATGACAAGTTTAGAGGTAATACTATCGGCTATAGTCCTTAAACTTTGATCGAAAATATTATAGGTTACTTGAAATAGTTGAAAAAGTTGGCTGCCGTTTTTTTCTATTTCCAATGCTTTTTGTAGAACTCCTAATTGATTTGTACCAGTTGTTGTTAAGCCTATGATTAAATTGTGCTTTTCCTTTAATTCATTCAACCTATTTAAAATTTTATCATTATTTAAAACTCCTGATTCAAAAGAAGCAGAATGTATTTGATAATATTTTAAACGAGGCAATAGTGCTTTTGAAAACTCCCATTGTTCATTTAATTTATCGATAGAGTGTTCTTTAACTTCATGTACCTTTGCATTAGGATCAAAATTAGCCGTGTAGGTATAACCCCACTTGGTCGCAATATCGACAGGTGAGGGTTTTAAACTGTATAACCAATTTATTAGCATTTCCTCTGCCATACCATATCCAGGGGCTGTGTCAAAATAATGTATCCCTTGCTTGTATGCAAACATTAAAAGTCCTATGCCTTTAGATTTAAATTCAGACAATGAATGCTTGGCTGAACTTTCCTGCCGAATATTAATATACTCTGGTCGTCCGATAGCTGCGGTTCCTAATCCTAAAAAAGTATTCATTTCGATTAGGTTGGCCTATAAGCTATTTTACACTTATTACAAATCAACATATCATCTTTTTGGTGAAGTCGTATTTCTGAAAGGTTCTTGTCCACATAATCCTGAATCCACCCACGGTTCGGGTTACTAGAATTGATGTCTATTCCTTCCTTTTTCACAGCTTTAAAAAACTGGCCTCCGTATTCTTCCCGTCCCCAACAGTTGGGACAGAATCCCTCTGGAACTTCTTTTAACTCTTCTTCTTTTCTTCTCTTTAGGAGCTTTAAAACATTGTCTATTAAATTCATATATCAAGTATTAATTCGTTTATTAAATAATCAAGTCTCAACAAGGCGTTATTAGGGTCAGAGCCAAATATACTATAAACCACTATGCCTTCCCTATCAACTAAAACCCAATGGGGTGTTCCGCCTGCTCCATAATTTAGAAAGGTTGTATCATAATTAAAATCTTTGTAGAACGGAAAGCGGATATGAAATTCTTTTTGAGCATTTAGAAATTGTTGGATAGTAAAATCAATCCCTTCAAAATTGGTGTGAATTCCTATCACATTTATCTTATCGCCATTTTCAAATACTATTCGATTGGCATAGGGGATTGCCCTTCCTAAGCAACCCGGACATCCTAAACTGAAAAACAAGATTAGCAGAGGTTTCCATTCAAAGTCTTTCAGACTTGGCATAGATTTTTCAAAAACTGGTTCTAATTGCCAATCGGGGATTTTTTCTCCAATTTTCAGTTTTGATAATTCTAATCTATTGTTCATTCGTTCTTTTTTAATGACCACCAACGACTGGGATATGGGCTGTATAAGCTATCCCGTCAAACCAAGTTACCCACTTCTGTATTGAAAAACAAACGCAGTTTGGTTTTCAAGTCATATGGCCCCATATCCCTTGTTATAGGTAGACCAAGTCTAGGTTTTGTTGATTTGAAAGCCGGCCGTTGAAA
>NZ_JBATLB010000006.1:0-21836 GCF_049669965.1 Muriicola sp.
AAGTATGGCAATGCCACTACTGCTTGGTGCCATGAAGAAAAATACATCAGACCCACAAAATGCTGCCGGATTAATGAACGCTCTTTCTTCCAAACACAACGGGAGTATTTTGGATAATTTAGGGGGCCTTTTTCAAGGAGGCGTGAATAGCGATGTAATTAATGACGGAGCAGGCATTCTTGGCCATGTCTTAGGGAATAAACAACCAACCGTAGAAAATGCCTTAAGTCAAAAATCTGGCATGGATGCAGGAAGCATAGCTCAGATCTTAAAAATAGCAGCTCCCATCGTCATGGGTTTTCTAGGAAGACAAAAAGCACAGGGTAATGTGAGTGATGCAAATGGTCTTAGTTCTCTTCTGGGTTCCATGTTAGGAGGACAGCCAAAACAAAATCAGAGCCTAATTCATAGTCTCATTGATGCAGATGGCGACGGAAGTGTCTTAGATGATGTAGCCGGTATGGTATTGGGAACAAAAGAGAAAAAAGGAGGCCTTGGAGGCATGTTAGGCGGCCTTTTTGGGAAATAACAACTCAAATCTTTAACGATTTTTAACTGAACCGTCCGGGCAATCCGGACGGTTTTTTTGTATCTTAAGGGTACTATGAAAAATAAAATAAATAAGACTAAGGAATACTTCTATCTATTGGTCTCAGTATGTGCTTTGCTCATTTCCATTAGCTGTATTGGATCAAAATCTACTTCTGAGATCACAGATAAAGAAAAGCAGGCTTTTGCCTCCAATGCAGCCGACACGGTGGAGATTTCGAATCCGGAATCCAATTACGAGATCATCATAATTGAACCTGGTTTTAATGTCTGGCTACAGGCAGTGGCACGCCCAGAGGGCTATTACTCTCAAACCTTTCTCGAGAACAGAAATAGGCTTTATGTTATTGAGTGGAATAACAGGGTTATCAATACGTTGCAGTACGATCCGCAATTATATGAGCTTCAGATCAATTACGATCCATTGGTAGATTATGGATATGAAGTGAATTATAAATTATTTAATTACTTTATTTATTTCCAGCGTAAATACAATCAACAGCTGGGTCCTTTTGCCCCCAGGATCTAATTGAGTAACTTTGGCGACTTAAAAAAAAGATAAAGGTGGGTCTAAAGGAACGCTGGGGGATACAAAGTAACTGGCAATTGCTTGTGATATTCTGGGTTTTTGCCATCACCGGGTCGGCCTCCGTATTCGTGGCCAAACCCTTCCTGAATTGGATAGGCCTCTCCCGCGATTCATTTCCCCTAAGCTGGTGGAGTGGATGGGTTTATTGGAGTTTGAGGATACTGCTTATTTTTCCTATCTATCAAATTCTATTGGTCTTATTAGGTTGGTTATTTGGCCAGTTCCGGTTCTTTTGGAATTTTGAAAAGAAAATGCTTCATAGAATTGGTTTGGGCTTTCTTTTAAAATAATTGTAGTTTCCTTAACAGTATATTAGCCGAGTAAATGATTATTTTACATCGTGCAGAAAAACACCATTAATTACGGAACATTAGTAACGGCCTGCTTTCTTTTCGGCGTATTACTCCTGCCCTCCCTTACTACCATTCATCACGCCCTTACCCACCATACCTCTATTGTATGCAACAGTGATATTTCCACACACTTTCATGAATCAGAATTCAATTGCGATTTTCAAGACCTTGTGTTGGTAAAATTTTATTATCCAACGCTTTCTTCAATGGACTTCTCCATATCCCAGCAGGAAGGGGAATTGCATCATGTATATTCTGTTCCCGCCTTAACTACACAAAGACGTTATTTCTCTTTAAGAGCCCCACCACTAGCTGTGTAATCGCAGAAATTCATTTTATTTTTATTTATAAATCTATTCATGATGCAAATACCGCTAACATTATTATTACTTCTTTGTGGGTCGATTTCTTATGCACAAAACTCCCTGGAAGGAAGTATCATCAATTCAGAAACCATGGAACCTCTTGAAGAGGTATCCGTTTACTTTCCTCAATTGGAGAAGGGTGCCATTACAGACAAGCAAGGAAAATACATTATAAACAATGTGCCGTTAGGAAGTTATAAGTTCATTGCCTCCTATATAGGGTATCTTACCTATTCCTCAACCCTTGATATTCAATCGGGCGTCAATTCACTCAACATCGTCCTAACGCCAAGTGTCATTGAAATGCAGGAGGTTATTGTCTCTACCCCATTTCACAAATTACAACGTGAAAATGTTATGAAAGTAGAGCAGGAAAAGATGGCCGACTTAAGAACCAACGGAGCCATTACCTTGGCAGATGGGATTCGCAGTATTGCCGGGGTGGAGAGTGTGTCCACGGGTATCGGCATAGGGAAGCCTGTAATACGAGGACTCAGTGCAAACAGGGTTTTGGTGTACACCCAGGGTATTCGTCTAGAAAATCAACAATTTGGTGATGAACACGGCCTGGGGATCTCTGATGCCGGGATAGAAAGTATTGAAGTGATCAAAGGGCCGGCTTCTTTACTATACGGTTCCGATGCGTTGGGCGGGGTTCTCTATCTGAACCCGGAAAAATATTCCTTAGCAGGAACTGACTCCGGGGATATTAATCTCAATTACTTTTCCAATACCGAGGGGATAGCCTCCAATTTGGGGTATAAAACTTCGGGAGAGAAGTTAAAATTTCTGCTGCGGGCAGGTATTGCTTCGCATGAAGATTACCGTACTGGTGATGATCAACAGGTAACCAATTCTCGTTTTAAGGAATATGATCTTAAATCTGGTATAGCCTATCAAAGTGGTAAGTTCAAAACAGACCTGAGGTATAATTTTAATAAATCGGATCTTGGAATTCCCGAAGAGATCGGAGAACAGACCAATAATAGAACCCCGGACACTCCTTATCAGGAAATTCAAAGCCATATTCTCAGTAGTTCTTCTGATTTATTTCTCAAAAACGGAAGTCTGAAAATGATCCTGGGATATATCTTTAATGACCGCAAAGAATACGAAGAAGGAGGGGCGGTTCTTCCGGCACTAGATATGAATTTGTCCACCTTTAACTACAATATCCAATATCATTTACCAAAAGGAAAAAGACTGGAAACTATTGTTGGCGTACAAGGAATTGATCAAACCAATAAGAATTTTGGGGAAGAAGTACTCATCCCAGATGCTACGACCAAAGATATTGGGGTACTAACCACCTCACATATCCATTTCGAGAGTTCAGATATCCAACTTGGACTGCGTTATGACCACAGAAAAATCAGCGGTGAGGAAAGCGGATCCTTGGGGGAAGAAGGCTATATAGCTGCACTAGACCGTAATTTTAACAGTGTGAATGCCGCAGCCGGGATCCGGTCAGATCTGGGAAATAATCTGGTGGGTAGATTCAATGCAGCATCAGGTTTCAGGGCTCCAAATTTGGCGGAACTAACTTCCAATGGGATTCATGAAGGTACCAACCGTTTTGAGATAGGAGATCCTGACCTGCAAAATGAAAAGAACATTCAACTAGATCTTTCGCTTGAATTTACCAACGAGCATCTGGAAGTATTTGTAAACGGATTCTATAATTCAGTAAACGATTTTATATATCTCGAACCCACAGGCGACTTTGTAGATCTGGATGCGGTGTATGAATACAGGCAACAAGACGCTACCCTTTACGGGGGTGAAATAGGAGTTCATATACACCCGCACCCGCTAGATTGGTTGCACCTGGAAAGTACGTTTGAAACGGTCACCGGGGTGTTAAAAAATGATGAGGATCTACCCCTTATCCCCGCAAATAAATTTACCAATACCTTGAGAATAGAAGGAAAATCCTCAGCTACCTCATGGATACAAAGGGTGTATGGATATATGACACTTCTCACTGTAATGGACCAAAACAAGATAAGTGATTTTGAAACTCCCACTCCCGGCTACACCCTCTTAAATATCGGTTTTGGAGGTTCTGTGAAGGTGTTCGGGAATGAGATGGATGTGCGGTTAAGTGTAAATAATTTATTGGACAAAACATATATTTCGCATCTCTCTAGGCTGAAAATAGACAACATACCAAATATTGGACGAAACATCAGTCTGGGACTGTTTTATCCCATATAGGTGATAAAACTGGTTTTGTATAAAAAGTTTATTTGGATTTGATGACCTTCTTGCTGCCTGGTTTGGAAAGAACATAGGTGTAAAGCCACATCAGCGTAAAACTTGGAATAAGATCTAATCCGGGAATAATTTCTTCTATAAAAGTTACGATTCCAGCTAGCTGGCCGGAACTTCCTTTATACATTCTTGTCATAAGCCAGGCGGCAAGTGGCGCCCATAATACGTCTGAAAACTCCCCTATTCCGGGTATCATAAAGGATAACATCCCAATACCATCAAAAAGCAAGCCCAGGAAAAGGTATTTTACTTTGTTCTGATCTTTCATCTCGGTTTAAAAATAATCAAAAGACAGCTGATTATCCAAAGAAGAAAAATACAATATAAAATCCTGAAGTTTAGGAGAGTTTAGAGCTTATGAGTTTTAAGAACTCATTTCTGGTTTCAATCTTTTCAAATTGGCCCCGGAACCCTGAGGTGGTTGTAACAGAGTTTTGCTTTTGAACCCCACGCATCATCATACACATATGGGAAGCTTCGATGACCACGGCTACTCCCTTGGGTTGCAGTGTATCATTGATACATTCTAGTATGTCATGTGTAAGTCTTTCTTGTACTTGTAAGCGCCTGGCAAAAACATCTACAACCCTGGGTATTTTGCTCAGGCCAACTATATGACCATTGGGTATGTATGCAATATGCGCCTTCCCATAGAATGGCAGCATGTGGTGCTCACATAAAGAGTAGACCTCAATATCCTTAATGATAACCATTTCATCGTATGCCTCAGCAAACATGGCACTCTTTAAGATCTGAACTGCATCCTGTTGGTATCCTTGTGTTAAGAAAAGCATCGCCTTTGCAGCCCGTTCCGGCGTTTTTTCCAAGCCTTCACGATTTACATCCTCCCCTATTTCATCAAGGATCTTAGAGTATCGCTCTTTAACTTCATTTGTGATGTTCAGATTGTATTCTTCCAGATTTTGATACGGTGCCATAAGCTTGATGAAATTAAAGCGAAATCAATGAATTGATCCGTTTGTTTATTATTTTTATTTTAAACTTAAACAAAGTTACACAATTAAGCGATGTTCAATCCTTTTTAACGTATAATTAGCATTATCCTATTTTCAAAAAAGCTCAATGTTTATGGGGTGTACAACTTTTTTAAAAAGTGGTCCAAAATTCCTGAGACAGGTCGTGATATTTTGTAATCCGCAAGGTATTATGTACTTTCAGCCCCAAAAGAAAAAGGAATGATCAGTGCCAGAAATATTGAAAAAAATTATGGAAAACTACAGGTCCTAAAGGGCGTGGATTTGGCCATAAAAAAAGGCGAAATAGTTTCCATAGTTGGTGCTTCTGGCGCGGGGAAAACTACTTTATTACAAATCCTAGGAACGCTAGATCATCAGTCTAATCCAAAGAATAGTGCCTTGACAATCAATGATGTAGAAGTCACTGAATTAAAGGACAAAGAATTGGCTCACTTCAGGAACGAACATATTGGATTTATTTTTCAATTTCATCAGTTATTACCAGAATTTACAGCCCTTGAGAATGTATGTATCCCTGCTTATATAAAAAAAACAGCTACACAGAAAGCCGAAGAAAGAGCCAGAGAATTACTCGACTTCCTAGGCCTAACAGGCAGGTATCACCATAAGCCGAGCGAACTGTCTGGGGGCGAGCAACAACGCGTGGCGGTTGCCCGCGCCTTAATTAACAATCCATCTGTAATCCTTGCAGATGAACCTAGTGGTAATCTCGATTCTGAGAGTGCCGATGTACTGCATAAGTTGTTTTTCCAATTGAGGAAAGAATTTGGACAAACCTTTGTCATTGTAACGCATAACGAAGAACTGGCAAATATGGCAGACAGAAAACTTACAATGGTAGATGGGCAAATTGTTAAGAACTAATGTTAAAACACGTCTGGAAATTCTTTAAAAATCCCGTATACCAGGCATATCCCAACGCCCCCTTTCATTATAAAAAACAAATTTTCCTGGGCTGCCTGGGGTGGAACCTGTTACTGGGAGTAGGTATTGCATTTTTTGTGAGCATCCTAACATGGGCGTTTGATATTGATCCCGGCAAGCACGCCTCAGATGATTTACTTGAAAAATACTCCCTCTTCTTTATTTTCTTTCTAATGGCCATTGTTGCACCTATTATAGAAGAGTTCATTTTTAGGGGACCGTTACTCTTTTTTAAACAATCACGATTCTTTTCAATTGCCTTTTACACCTCCTGCCTCCTCTTTGGTGGTATTCATCTAAGCAATTTTGAGAATGCCTCAGAAGTTTTGTGGATTTCTCCCCTTCTAATTGCACCACAGACAGTCATGGGGGTCTTTCTAGGCTATATCCGTGTTCGTATTGGGCTTACTTGGGCAATTTTACTGCACGCCGGGCACAATGGAATCTTATTCCTATTCATTTTAATTACGGCCGACTTATGAAAAGAAAGTCCAGGATCAACACAGATCTAAAGGAATTTCTGGATGCCAAGGTAGACCAGTACAATCATCCGTCTTTCCTCACATCAGATCCTATACAAATCCCCCACCAATTTAGCGGAAAAGAAGATATAGAGATCAGTGCCTTCCTTACAGCAACCATCGCCTGGGGAAATAGGAAAAGCATCATTAATAATGCCCAAATCCTCATGGAACTTATGGACATGCAGCCCTACCAATTTGTAATGGAGCATACAGAAAGTGATCTAAGTATTCTGGATTCCTTTGTGCATAGAACCTTCAACGGAATTGACCTGCAATATTTCGTTAGGGCTCTAAAACACCTATATGCCGAGCAAGAGGGAATGGAAGCTATTTTTAGCAAATATGCCCAGCATAACACCTTACAGCCTGCCATTGCAAGGTTCAAAGAACTTTTTTTTGAATTACCTCATTCCCCTAGAACACAAAAGCATGTTTCAGACCCATCGAAAGGATCTGCCGCTAAAAGACTTAATATGTTTTTAAGATGGATGGTACGAGATGCCAGTACCGGCGTAGATTTTGGAATTTGGAGATCATTAGACCCTTCTCAGCTATCATGCCCCCTAGACGTTCATTCAGGTAATGTTGCCCGTAAATTAGGCCTTCTTACTCGCAAGCAGAATGATGCCAAAGCGGTTGCCGAACTTGATGGAAATCTGCGATTAATCGATCCGAAAGACCCAGTTAAATACGATTTTGCTCTTTTCGGCCTGGGAGTATTTGAAAACTTTTAAATCCAAAATAAAACTTCACACCAGAAGCATACGCTACCAACAGCTTTAGGTCATCTACAATTTACACTAAGAATTAATAGCAGCTATTAATTTTTGTAGACAATTACTTACAAATTGAACAGGCTGTCATCTGTTTTTTTGTATATTTAAAATACAATAACCTAACTAATTACTATTCAACAGCAAGGTTTAAGCTTTAAGGATGGTAAGTAGTTACTCCGTAATAAAAAAGAACAAGCACCTGGTGATGACCATGCGGGGTGCGTATGACTACCGGGAATTCTTGGAACTTCCTAATCTTATCTTACAAGAATGTGAAGATCACCAGTGTTATAAAATACTCGTAGATCTGAATTTGGTCGTAGCTAAGGATATAGCCCTGATAGAACTCTTTTTCCTAGGAGAAAAAATAGCAGAAGTCCTGGGTAAGACCGTTATGATTGCCCTTGTTTGGAAAAGTGAATCTTTGTCTGACTTCCTAGTGGATGTTGCTACGAACAGGTCTGCCCGATTAAAAGTTTTTGCAACCAATCAACGGGCTCACTATTGGTTATTAAACGAGTATTAGCTCCTGTACTACACCAATCCCATATTACCAAGATTTAGAGGAATTGTGCTCCCTCCTTCTGCAATAGATTTGTAGATTGCTTCTACAATAATCATATCACGTTTCCCCATGGCCCCTGGTGCCCTGTTTTCGGTACCATATAGAATATGACTTGCAAAATCATCCATTTGCAGCTTTTGCTGTGATTCGTGTTCAAAAGCTATTGGCCCTAAAGACGAGCTTCCCGCCAAAGGTCCATAATTATTTGCAGGCTCTAATGCAAACCATCCTGAATCACATGAGGCGTATAACCTATTGGCATTTGCATTGTGTGAAGTAAATATATTCCCCATGGCTCCACTTGGAAATTTTAATTGCGCAGTAATGGTCTCATCGGTTTCCTTAAAATATTCAGGCCTGGTACTAAACTCCTGAGCACTTACACGTAGCGGATTTTCGCCTGTACCATAAATGGCGCTCTGAATACTGTACACCCCCATGTTCATTAGCGCACCACCCCCGGATAGCCTTTTGTTCAAACGCCATTGTCCAGGATTTCCTGTTGACTTATACGCCGCCTCTGCCAGCACATAATTGATTTTTCCAAAAGTATTCTCTTTTACAAATCGCTTAACTTCTTGTGTATAAGGTTCGGAATGAAGTCGGTATCCTATTCCCAATTTCACCCCAGCTTTCTCACAAGATTGGATGATTGCATCGCATTCTTCCACCGAGACGGCCATAGGTTTCTCGCAAATGACATGCTTTCCTGCTTTCGCAGCCCGTACTGAAAATTCGGCATGCATACTATTAGGGAGTACCACATACACAATATCTATGTCTTTGTTCTTAGCTATCTCATCAAAATTCTGATAATTATAAATATTGGTAGTGGGTATACTATACTTTGAAGCCCATAAACTCTCTTTTTCCCTGGTACCCGTAACAATGCCCGCCAGGTGGCAATGCTTTGTTTGTGCCAGGGCAGGTGCTAACTGATAGGTGCTATAACTTCCAAGGCCAACCAACGCTATCCCCAAAGAGGATTTCTCAGAGGTGTCTCTGCCCATACCACAGGCTAATGGCATGCTTGCCAGTACGCCAGCGCCAAAGATGCCAGTGGATAGTTTTTTATTGAACGTTCTTCTTGATATTTTTTTCATTGCCCTTTTTTATAGACCCATTCCTTTCGAAGATACTAACTTAATTTCCTAGTTTCAAATGAAGAAAAAAGGTTTTTTAATGGCCGATTTTTTACTCAACTTATTTTCCTATTTTTAAGCTTCATTAAAACGAAAGCAATGAAATTAAAGATCCTGACAGTAGTCACCAGTCTGGTTACCCTATGCGCGGTTACTGGTCAAAATCGCTCAATTCCTTTAGATACGGCGGTAACAACACAGCATAACGTTACTGTAAATGGAAACACATTTTCCTACACTGCCAAAACGGGGATGCAGCCTGTTTGGGATGATTTAGGTAAACCAATTGCCTCACTTCATTACACCTACTATACAAGAAACGATGTAAAGGACCGGGCTGCCAGACCTTTGCTAATTTCTTTTAACGGAGGCCCCGGATCGGGATCGGTTTGGATGCACTTGGCCTACACCGGCCCAAAAGTCTTAAAAATAGATGATGAAGGTTATCCGGTACAACCTTATGGAGTTAGTCAGAATCCTTATTCGGTGTTGGATGTGACCGATATTGTTTATGTGAATCCTGCCAACACCGGGTATTCTCGTACTATTCCCGAAACAGGAAAGGAAGTAGACAGGGAGAAATTTTTTGGAATCAATGCCGATATCAAATACCTCGCAGAATGGTTGAATACCTTTGTAACGCGTCACAACCGTTGGCAATCACCTAAATATATCGTCGGGGAAAGTTACGGTGGTACCAGGGTAATGGGCCTTTCACTTGCCCTGCAGAACCAACAATGGATGTATCTCAATGGAGTGATCATGGTGAGTCCGGCAGATTATAAAGTGATCCGGGTAGGCGGACCTGTAAGTGACGCCTTGAACCTTCCTTACTATACTGCTGCTGCCTGGCATCATAAAGCTTTACCGGCAGCACTACAGGGCAAGGACCTGCTCGAAATACTACCGGAATCTGAAGATTATACCATCAACACCCTTATACCTGCTCTGGCAAAAGGCGGTTTTATCAGTTCGGCAGAACGTTCTTCAGTAGCAGAAAAAATGGCCTATTATTCCGGCCTGTCCAAAGAAGACATTTTAGCACAAAATCTTACCGTGCCTACCTCCTATTTCTGGAAGTCTTTGCTACGAGACAAAGGATTTACAGTAGGCCGTTTAGATAGTCGCTATTTGGGGATAGATAAAGAGCTAGCCGGGGTAAGACCGGATTATAATGCTGAGATCACCTCCTGGCTTCACAGTTTTACGCCTGCCATTAATTATTATTTGCAGGAAGAACTAAAATTTAAGACAGACATAAAATACAATATGTTTGGCCCGGTTAGACCCTGGAACAATGATGATGACAATACTCGTGATGACCTTAGACAAGCCATGGCCCAAAACCCGTATCTGAACGTTTTGATACAAAGTGGCTATTATGATGGGGCCACCACATATTTTAATGCTAAATATACAATGTGGCAGGTAGATCCAAGTGGAAGAATGAAAGACAGGTTCCAGTTTAAAGGATATCGCAGCGGCCATATGATGTACTTGAGAAGAGAAGATCTAAAACAGGCCAATGAAGATATCCGAACCTTCATTCAAAATACCCAGGCCAACGGAAAGAGTGCAAAATATTAGGCCTATTAATGTGGGCCAGGTAATTATCTCAAGGTCTCTTTAGGAGGTGACCTTAGATCCTTTTATACACCGTTTTATCCTTGGACAAGCAGATCATGTCTTCATTTGCTGATGAGACCAAGAAATATTTGTTGTTCTGATACTTTTATAGGCTTTCGAGCGTTATGAAATCAGAATATTTTAGGATAAATAAACTAAATATACAAGTATGAAAAATTGGAAAATATCAGGTGTGATGCTCACCCTGATCATGATCTTTGCAAGCTCGTGTGAGAAATCGAGCGAACCTAATGAACAAGCAACCTCCCCCGAATTGCCTCCATTTGAATCTATGGCTATCGATTTCGGCGCTTTTGATGAGAATGGAACATCCGGAAAGGCTACTACCCTGGTTTATGACAATAAGGCTCCCAACGGGAATTGGGTGTTTTCTAGAATTGTTGTGGGTGTATGGAGTTCAGCTCTGTATACAACCCTTGCAGTACCAGTTGCTTCCTTCCGGGCAGCAATTACTCAAACTCCCGAAAAAATTTCGGATGACACCTGGCAATGGACGTATAGCGTAGATGGATTTACCAGTGAATATACAGCGCGACTCACAGGACAGTTAACTGCGAATAAGGTTGTTTGGAACATGTATATTACAAAAATGGGAATTGAGGGCTTTGATGAATTCCTCTGGTTTAGCGGGGAATCTGCCTTGGATGGAAATAGTGGCGACTGGACCCTTAAGCAAAGTCCGGAAAGACCTGATGAAATGTTACGGATAGACTGGGAGAAATCTGGTGACGAAATTGGAAGCATCCGTTACACCTGGGTTCGCGAATTGGACGATCAGGAAAATGCGGATCCTTTTAGAAATAGTTATCTGGAATACGGATTACAAGAAGGGGACCTTGACGCCTATTTTAGCGCCAATGTATATGATACAAACCTTCAGGAATTCACAGAAGTAGATATTGAATGGAATCGTACCTCCTATGAAGGTCGTGTTAGAGCAGTCGCCTATTTTGAGGACGTACTTTGGCATTGCTGGGACAGTAATGGAGATGATATAGCTTGTGAATAAGCCATGACAAGAAACCTTATCAAGTGAAACCCTGCTCTAATAAAGCGGGGTTTTTTTAGTGAACAACTTTCTAATTTATTATCTTTTCCCAGTCCTTGTCTTCAACTCTGTGCAATGAAAAATTTTCTCTTGTTAGCTTCTTTTTGTTTTTTCCTTCATCAGGGATCCATCTTAGCACAAGACTGGGCGCAACTAGGGGTATTCCGGGAAGTAAATAAAAAAATATCCATGACTTCATCAACGGAAAGGGTAGTATTTTTTGGCAATTCCATCACCATTGGATGGCTTCACACCATGCCCTCCTTTTTTGAGGACAGGCCTTTTATAAACAGGGGAATCGGTGGCCAGACCACCCCGCAAATGCTGGTGAGATTCAGGCAAGACGTACTTGATCTGCATCCAAAAGTGGTCATTATCCTTGCTGGCACCAATGATATTGCAGGGAATACGGGTCCAATGACCCTGGATGATATTCTTGGAAATTTAAAATCTATGTCAGAATTAGCAAAGGCGAATAATATTGAAGTGATCCTATGTTCTGTATTGCCGGCCTCTGACTATCCTTGGAGACCAGGATTAGAGCCCGATAAAAAGATTCCGGCATTGAATGCAATGATCAAAGAGTATACTGAACAAGCTTCATTACACTTTTTAGATTATTACACTGCCATGGTCAATGATATAAATGGTATGGATAAGGACCTGGCCTACGATGGGGTTCACCCTACTAAAGCCGGCTATGAAATCATGGCACCTCTGGCCTTAGAGGCCATTGCTAAAGCAATTAAAACAGCTAATTAAAGAACTTAGCAATTAGAAAAAGGAACCCTAAGGTAATTTTTCATTGTTTACAAAATATTCAGCCTATTTCCCTTTCAAAAGATGACCCAAGTAGTTAGTATTCTCATACCGTTTAAGAATACATCAAAATTCTTAGTTGATTGCCTTACATCTGTCATTGCTCAATCATATCAGTATTGGGAAGTAATGGCCGTAGACGACCATTCTTCAGATAACAGTGCGGCTATAGTACAAGGTTTTGCCGATAAGGATCCGAGAATAAAACTATTGTCAAATAATGGCAAAGGAATTATCATGGCTTTGCGGACGGGGTATGCTGCCGCTTCGGGTAGATTTATCACCCGTATGGATTCTGATGATATAATGACCTCTGAAAAGATAGATATCATGGCCTCTGCCCTCAGAATATCGGGCCCTGGATACATTTCTTTGGGTAAGGTTCGCTATTTTTCAGACAGAGGGATTAGCAACGGTTATAAACGATATGAAGCATGGTTAAACAACTTAACTCATACCGCTTCAAATTTTGAAGAACGGTACAAAGAATGCGTTATCCCATCGCCCAGTTGGATGGTTCATAAAACTGACCTTGATGCTTGTGGTGCTTTTGATCATGACCGTTATCCGGAAGATTACGATCTTGCTTTTCGGATGTTTGAGGCCAATCTACGCTGTTTGCCATGTGAGCAAGTAGTTCATTTGTGGCGCGATTATGATACCCGAACATCGCGTACCAGTTTGCACTACGCACAAAACTATTTCCTGGATCTGAAGGTCTACTATTTCTTAAAATTAGATTGGAATTCAAAGCGGCCCCTGGTAGTTTGGGGTGCAGGGAATAAAGGTAAAACCGTAGCTAAACTTTTAAGACAGAGAAATGTTCCTTTTTTATGGGTGTGCGATAATCCAAACAAAATAGGGAAAGAAATCTACGGCAACATACTATCTTCCTATACGATGATTGAAAAAATAAAAAAACCCCAGAGTATTCTAACTGTCGCAAATGCAAAGGCCCAAGCACAGATCCGCCAGTTTCTGGAAGAGAAAGATCAAAAGGCTATGGCTGACTTTTACTTCTTTTGCTAATAAAAATGCTGAGCTAATATCTGTAATCCAAACCAAATTCCATTAAATACTGCAAGGAGGGTTCACCTCTTAAAAAATAAGTATATTTGACAAATGTTTAATAGGAATGTTGTTTAAATATCCGCAACTACTTTGGGCCTTATGGCTCCTCCTACTTCCTATACTCGTTCATCTTTTACAGCTTCGAAAATTTAAGAAAACTCCTTTTACAAATGTGAAGCTACTTCAAAAAGTGGTGGCCAAATCACAAAGAAGTCAGTCTTTAAAAAGATGGTTGCTTTTATTGACCAGAATGGCGCTCTTTGCGGTGTTGATCATCGCATTTGCACAGCCTTTTCTCGCAAAATCGAAAGCTCTGGAACAGCAGGAAATGGCAATCTATTTAGACAATTCTCATAGTATGCAGCTTCGTAAAGAAAATAGTTCTTTACTAGAGGAAGCCGTGCAAGAACTTATAAATGCCATACCTGAAGACCTTACTTTTACCTTATTTACCAATGACAGTGAATACCGGGACCTTACTATAAAAGACATTCAGAATAGCTTATTACAGCTTTCATTTAGTACGAATCAGCTTACCCTGCAAGATATCGTATTAAAAAGCAACACCTATTTCAACAAAAAAGATATGGCCGTAAGGAAGCTTGTGGTTGTATCCGATTTTCAAAGATCGATGGGTGAAGACATTGGGGATTCGATAAATGGAATAGAAAAATATTTAGTACCTCTTCGTGTAGAGAAGGTATCAAATATCTCGATTGACTCCCTTTATTTGGAAACAGGCAATACCCCCGAAAAGAATTTAGTGGTACTTGTATCTGGTAGTTCGGAATTTGAGTCTACTCCGATATCTGTTTTCAATGGAGAATCACTTATTGCAAAAGCAGCAGTGGCTTATAATGAAAAGGGTACTTCTAAAATTGTAATTTCCCTCCCTCCCAATGAGAATATAGAGGGAAAGGTAAGCATCAACGATATTGGTCTGGCGTATGACAATGAGCTATTTTTTAATATCAATACCCGGGAAAAGGTAAATATTTTGGTCATAGGAAATGCAGATGATTTGTATTTGCGAAAACTGTTCAGTGATGATAACTGCCAATACCTTCCCATAAATGATCAAGAACAGGCCATTCCCTTACTTAAAGGGCAAGATCTGGTAATTCTAAATGAAGTAGACTCTTTAGAATCGCCTATAGAGCTTGCTCTCAATGACTATTTACAACAAGGAGGCACTATGATTCTCATCCCTTCAAAAGATATGATCATAAGAGATTTCAACAGCCTATTAGTGCCTTATGGGATCTCTTATGGACCGGCACTCGCCATACCTCAGGAAATAACCGGAATTGAGTATGCCCATCCTTTATTTACAAACGTTTTTGAAGATAGGATCAAAAATTTTCAATATCCAAGCGTACAAAGTGCATACACCTTATCTGGAAATGCCGCCCATGTTCTTTCCTTTGCCAGTGAGGCTCCCTTTTTGGCAAGCAAAGACAATATGTACGTATTTACGGCATCCTTGAGTAAAGAGAACTCAGATTTTAAAAATTCTCCCTTGATAGTTCCTAGTCTATACACTATTGGGCTGCAAAGCAGAAAGCTGGCGGCACTTTATTACAATATGGGCAGTGTTAACAGTATAGACATTCCAGAAATAATGCAGCAAGACAGAATAGTAAGTGTGGAAAAGGGAGATGACGAATTTATTCCACAACAGCAATCTATAGGCCAAAAGACCCGACTTTGGTTTTCGGAGTACCCAAAGGAGGCAGGGACGTATCACCTAAAGAATGTTCAACAGCAAAGGTCCCTAAGTTTTAACTATCCCAGAGATGAAAGCAGATTATCTTTTTTAGAGCTCACATCTATTGAGGGAACAATGATCAGAAGTTCTATATCCGAAGTATTCAATGAATTTGAAAATGACAATGCGGTAACAAGCCTTTGGAAATGGTTTGCTATTTTAGCACTGCTTTTTATTCTGACGGAAGTAATCATTCAAAAAGTACTTAGATGAATATACTATTAAAATCCGCTACTATCCTCGACGAAGAAAATCGTGGATTACATCAAAAAGTACGAGATATCTGGATCAGGAACGGGATTATTGAAAAGATAGCCGCCTCCATTAAGGCCGATTCAAAAACCAAAGTGATTACGCTTCCTAATCTTCATGTTTCAAAAG
Source organism: Muriicola sp. (assembly GCF_049669965.1). Classification (NCBI taxonomy): domain Bacteria; kingdom Pseudomonadati; phylum Bacteroidota; class Flavobacteriia; order Flavobacteriales; family Flavobacteriaceae; genus Muriicola; species Muriicola sp. Next base: position 15,794 of record NZ_JBATLB010000006.1, read on the forward strand.
GTTGGATAGATAGCAGTGTAAGTTTTGGAGAACCAGGCTACGAAGAACGTGAGACCTTGGCAAATGGAATACGAGTTGCCGCTTATAGCGGTTTTACAGATATTATCTTAAATCCTAATACCAAACCACTCCCTGACACCAGCGGAGATGTGGTCTTTTTGAAGAAAACGGCCGGAGAAAAGGGCGCAAGAGTACATCCTATGGGAACTCTTACAATGAATAGTGCAGGTACAGATCTTGCCGAGCTTTACGACATGAAGAATGCAGGTGCCGTGGCCTTCTACGATTTCAAAAGACCCCTAATGAATGCAAACTTGTTGAAAATTGCCTTGCAATACGCACAGGGATTTGATGGGTTGGTCCTCTCCTTCCCTATGGACACTTCCATTGCAGCGCATGGAGTGGTCAATGAAGGCACAATGTCTACCAAGCTTGGGCTCAAAGGGATTCCTGCCCTATCAGAAGAGATTCAGATCGCACGCGATTTATTTATCCTTGAATACACCGGAGGCAAACTCCATATTCCAACCATTTCGACCGCCAATGCTGTTAACTTAATTGCTGAAGCCAAAAAGAAAGGCTTGGATGTGAGCTGCAGTGTTGCGTTGCACAATCTATGTTTCACGGACAATGTATTGGAAGAATTTGAAACAAATTACAAGGTGTTGCCGCCTCTGCGTACCAGAAAAGATATCGAAGCCTTAAAAAAGGGATTGAAGAATGGGACAATAGATTTGGTGACTACAGATCATCTGCCAATAGACATTGAAGAAAAACGCATTGAATTTGACCATGCTGCCTTTGGATCACTTGGACTAGAATCTGCCTTTGGGGTACTAAATTCCTTATTTGATACAGAAACTGCTATAAGGCTTCTTAGCCGAGGAAGAGAGCGATTTGCTGTTCCAACAACCAGTATCAAGGAAGGTGAACCGGCTAATTTAAGTCTCTTTAATCCGGAAGGGAAGGTAGTTTTCACCAAAGAGAACATCCGCTCTACTTCAAAAAACAGCATGTTTATTGGTCAAAAAGGCAAGGGAAGCGTTTACGGGGTATTTGTTAATAATCAGTTTATATTATCCTAACGGATAAAAACATCACAATATGACCGGCAGTGAGATAAAAGAAGGTAAGACAACGGCCATAGTGGCCTATATTACTATTGTAGGAGCCTTGATCGCTATCTCCATGAATTCTGAACCCAAGAATGCTTATGCCAGGCACCATACACGTCAGGCATTTGGTTTGCACCTGGTATTTCTTGGCTGTGCGTTATTTCTGAGCGTATGGTTCTCTAAATATGCCTGGCTTGCTCTTTATACCTTCCATTTCGCAATGTGGTTCTATGGATTTTTAGGGGCCGTGAGTGGAAAATTAAATCTCTTACCGGTGATAGGTCCTTATTTTCAAAAATGGTTCACCTTTATTCAATAGCATGACTACCCTCCCCTTATCCCTTGAACATCTTATTCGTCCTCCCAAGCATACTTCTGCCAAGGCCCCTGCCCTGTTTTTGTTTCATGGCTATGGCAGTAATGAAGAGGATCTATTTTCCTTTTCTACAGAACTTCCGGAGGAACTGTGTATTATTTCTGTAAGAGCTCCGCATCCTATGCCTCCTTACGGATATGCATGGTACGCGATTAATTTTGATGCTAATTTTGGAAAGTGGAGCGATGTGGAGCAGGCAAAAGAATCTATGGGCCTAATGGTGGCCTTTATAAAGGAGTCTATTGAAGGATATCAGCTAGACGCGGATAGTATTTCTTTGTTAGGATTTAGTCAGGGGACCGTACTTAGTCTCGCTCTTGGGCTTTCATACCCTGATTTGGTGAAAAATGTTATTGGACTCAGCGGTTATATTGATGAGAATATACTTATAGAGTCTTATAAAGAAAAAGATCACCGCCAACTATCCATGTATATATCTCATGGTCGCATAGATCCTGTTATTCCGTTTTCTTGGGCCGAAAAAACCCCACCTATCCTGGAAAATTTAGGAATAGACTTTGTTTTCGAAGATTTCCCTACTGGCCACGGGGTGTCACAAGAGAATTTCTACGCCATGAATGCCTGGCTCAAAAAGCATATTTAATTGCTACGGGTATACAACAAATGATCGATCAGTGTAAAATCTACGGACAAATCATCCTTTAATTCATAGAGGATGACCAATTCACCCCAGTACTTGCCATCGGAAAAGTCGGCTATGATCCATTTGTGATTTAACAATTTAATTTTATTGATCTTAAAATCATTTTCCATCCCTTCGTAAGGGATCAGGGGATTATCTCCTCCGGATTCGTTACTTTCCAATAATTTGTCAGCAATATACCTGCCAGGATCTTCAAGGGACAAGTGGTCATAATACGAAAGTGCATCGTCATTGGTATCCAGGGAAAAGTACTGAAGGTCCAAAACCTTAAGTTCCGTTGTTCGCAGGGAATCTTCCAATTGTTTTATTTGAAGCTTAAGCTCCGTATTTTGTTCGCCAATAGCTGAAACTTGTTTGGCACCACTCACATAGAGATAGAGCGCTATCAGTGCAGAAAAAATAAATAAATACAGAAATATTCTGGTCTTCATTCGTCTATAGTTATAATTAAATTGTCATAAGCTAAATACACATTCTTGGGAAGCGTTTTTTGCACCGCCTGATGGAATCCCATATGATGACTGATATGAGTAAAATAAGCACGTTCTGGTTGTACTTTATGAACAAAGGCCAACGCTTCTTCCAGATTAAAATGAGAGTGATGTGATTCTATACGCAATGCATTAATGCATAATACCTTAACGCCTTTTATCTTATCTATTTCTTTATCATCAATAGATTTCACATCTGTAAGGTACGCGAAGTCTTTTATACGGTATCCGAACACTTGTAAACGGTTGTGAAATGCTTCAATAGGGTGCGCGTATAAATTTCCTACTGGAAAAGGATGTCCGTTTTCCACTACATTAACTTTCACTGCAGGAGCGCCTGGATATCTATTGTTTTCAGAAAAAATATAATCAAATCGTATTTTCAGGGAATCTACCACCCGTTGGTGGGCATAAATGGGAATATCTCCCTGTCGGAAAAAAAACGGCCGTATATCGTCTATCCCTGCGGTGTGATCAGAATGTTCATGGGTAAATAGAATGCCATCTAATTTGGATACCTTATGTCGTAACATTTGCTGCCTGAAATCGGGCCCACAATCAATGACAAAGGTGTAATTGTCCCAGCTGACCATTACTGAAACCCGCAGTCTTTTATCTTTTGGATCTTCACTAAGGCAGACCGGATGAGTACTCCCAATTACCGGGATCCCTTGAGAAGTTCCTGTTCCCAAAAAAGTCAATTTCAACAGCTCATCTATTTTATTCAAATTTATGACTTATTTATTTAAAAGATTGCCCATTCTTGTTAACTTTGTGTACCGTAAAACCTGTTGAATGTCCTCTGTTTTAAATCAAGATCCTGCATTTGAAAACATTCCTTCTATAAAGGCCAAAACTCTCCGCATCAATTTAAACCCGGTTATTTACGGAACCTTTGCGGAAATTGGTGCCGGACAAGAAACTGCCCGCCATTTTTTCAGATCCGGAGGTGCCTCCGGGACCATTGCCAAGGCAATGAGCGCCTATGATAAAAATTTCAGCGATGCCATTTATGGTACCGAAAAAGACGGCAGGTATGTAACTCAGAGTCGTCTCGAAAAAATGCTGGGCCATGAAATGCATTTAATGGAGGAGCGTATAAGTCGGGAGGATCATCCGGACCGACTCTTCTTCACCTACGCCAATACGGTGGCTACCATAGATTTTTCTAAGCGATATAAAGGGCATGGTTGGGTTGGCATTATGTTCCAGTTAGACCCCAATCAGAAAGAATACGACGAGATTATACTACACCTTCGTTTTAAACAAAACGAAGCACGTTTACAACAGGAAACCTTAGGGATCGTTGGTGTAAACTTAATTTATGGTGCCTTTTACAAATACAATAAGCCACGGAAACTCTTAAAATACCTGTACGATCACCTGGATAAGGATACTGTGGAGATTGATATGGTAAATTTCAACGGTCCCAACTTCAAGAATGTGGATAACCGTTTAATGAGCCTTCAATTGATACGGAATGACATGACCGATGCGGTGATGTTCGGCCCTGATGGAAATAACCTTTTACCGGCGGCAGTTTTGTACAAAAAGAACATCCTTGCTTTGCGCGGAAGTTTCAGACCGGTAACCAAGGTGAATATGGATATGTTCCAAAAATCCTATGATATTTTTATACGGGAACAAACTGTAGAAGAAGAGAATACCATAGTGATGTTCGAAATAACCCTTTCCAATCTCAGGGCATCGGGGGAAATAGATGAACAGGATTTTATGGACAGGGCAGAATTATTGTGCTCCCTGGGGCATACCGTTTTGATCTCAAAATTCCAGGAATATTACAAACTCGTAGAATATCTGGGGAATTTTACAAAAGCCAGGATAGGACTTACCATGGGAGTGAACAACCTGGTGGAAATCTTTGATGAAAAGTATTACAGGCATTTAAGTGGGGGTATTCTAGAAGCCTTTGGAAAACTTTTCTTTAAGGACCTCAAGGTGTATCTCTATCCCATGAAAAACCCTGAAACAGGTCAGATCATGACCAGCAACAACATTAAGGTACATCCGAGGATGAAAGAACTCTATAAGTTCTTTAAATACAATGGGAAGGTGATGGACATCATTGATTACGACACGGAAATTATGGATATATTTTCCAGAGACGTCCTTAAAAAGATCACCAGTGGTGAAAAAGGTTGGGAAAAAATGCTTCCTGAAGGAGTTTCAGAGATCATTAAGAAGAAAAAACTCTTTTCAAAACACACCATTGAAGAAAAAGAAGAAGTATAAAAAAAGCCCTGATCAGAATCAGGGCTTTTTTATTTACTGGCTTCTATAGGATCTGTGCGGCGTGATCCTTGGTATTTACTTTATCAATAACCCTTTCAACTGTTCCTTCGCCACTTACAATAAAGGTAGTTCGGTGAATCCCATCGTATTCTCTCCCCATAAATTTCTTTGGACCCCAAACGCCAAAGGCATTGATAACTGAGTGGTCTTCGTCTGCCAACAGGGGAAAAGGGAATTCGTACTTGTCCCTGAAACTAGCCTGTTTCTTTTGTGAATCTTCACTCACACCCAATAAATGATAACCCTCAGCCTGTAATTCTTTGTAGTTATCCCTTAAATTGCAAGCCTCGGCCGTACAACCCGGAGTATTTGCCCTGGGGTAGAAAAAAACTATTAGTTTTTTTCCCTTGTAATCAGAGAGTTTAATTTCCTTTCCGTCTTGGTCTTTTGATGTAAATTGGGGAACTTTGTCCCCTTCTTTTAGTGTTTTCATGCGTTTTTTTTTACTGTGGCCGTAAAAGTAATCATATATGACCAAATCTGAAAAAGTTGATTTTGCTATTAATACTCTGAATGACTTATACCCTGTTATTCCTGTCCCTTTGGAACATAAGGACCCCTATACCCTTCTGATAGCGGTGCTGCTCTCCGCTCAGAGTACGGATGTGCGCGTCAATAAAATCACTCCAATTTTATTTGAAAAAGCCGATAATCCGTATGATATGATCAAATTGAGTGTGGAAGAAATCAGGGAGATTATTAAACCTGTTGGCCTATCACCAATGAAATCTAAAGGAATCTATGGTCTTTCCAAGATCCTGGTAGAAAATTACAACGGGAAAGTTCCTCAGGACATAGCACTTTTGGAGACCTTTCCTAGTGTTGGTCATAAAACTGCGAGTGTAGTGGTATCACAGGCTTTTGGAATACCCGCTTTCCCAGTAGACACCCATATACACCGATTGATGTATCGATGGGGCTTCTCCTCTGGCAAGAACGTAGTACAAACAGAAAAAGACGCTAAACGATTGTTTCCGAAGGAATTATGGAATGACCTGCACCTTCAGATCATTTGGTATGGAAGAGAGTATTCTCCCGCACGTGGGTGGAATCTGGAAAAAGACCTCATTACACAAACTATAGG
>NZ_JBATLB010000007.1:0-16082 GCF_049669965.1 Muriicola sp.
TAGGCGATATTGGCATCTTCATCTTTATCCGAAATAGAGGAATTCAGTTGGGACCATTTATACAGAGCCAATTTTAATTTTTTGTTGGTTAATTTTGAGAGTCGTCCCGAATTTTCCAGATCTCTTAAAATAAATTCTGTCCTGTCCCAATAGGGATTATCCAGGCACTCTATCAATAGACTATCTAACTTTTTTCCCTTGAAATCGTGAAGACTGTCCGTTCCAATTAACCGGATCAAGACAGACAAACTGCTGTGCGTATCCTTTGTTTTTTTCAATACAGAATCGAGAGATACTTCATTTTGAGAAAATTCCGAACGAAGGTCTGTCAGGAGCTTTTGCTCCTCCTTCTTTTCCTTTTCTAGTTCATTCCAATTATTGACTTGCAAGGCTAGTAGAATTCCGATCATGACCAGCGCAATTTCGCCCAGGGCGTAAAGCAGGTAACGGGAAACCTTGTTTTCAATGAGCATTCTTTGACGGATGTTTCTGAAGAACTTAATCATTTATTTGTTACATATTTTCAAGCTGTTGTATTACTTTTTTGGACCTTTCCAACGCATTTTTCTGACTGCGTAGCCATACCCTCTGGAGCCCTTTTTTAACCACAATAAGGGATAAGAACTGGTCGTCTATCTTCAATACTTTTTGAGTTGGTATATCATCCGGAATATTATCCGCCTCCATCACGCTGAATATAACATAGCCGGTACCCGCGGAAATCAGATAATCTGTAATCTTATTATTCCAGAATTCATCCAGATAATATTCCCCTTTTTCTATAGCGTTATAATTGGCTTTTAAGGCCCTGAGTTTCTGTAAAAGTTCGGAATTTGACAACAACGCCCGGGAATCCGATTCTAAGATATCATCTAGTATGGGCGATTCCACAATGGCAGGATTATAATCAAATATTCTGATATTGGAAGTGTAGTTATATTCTGTTAATCTTTCTTTGTACGCCAATGTTATGAATCTGTCCATACTGGCCATGCTGACTTCATTATAATTTACTTTGTCTTCAAGAATAGCAATATTTTCCTGCATCTCTTTTTGAAGTGAAAGCAATAGTTTTTTTTCCTGTTCCTGTAATTTCTGATGCTCGTTCCAGTTATTGATCTGCAGGGCAATAAGTATTCCTATCACCACCAGTACAATTTCACCTATCGCATACATGAGATATTGTGAAAACTTGTTTTGGGTGAGCAATTGTTGGCGCAGCTTACGGAAAAAGGTGATCATAGTCAGGAAAAGTTGGTTCCTTAAAAATAGGAATTTATGCCTAACAATTTATATTCGGACGGCCTACTCTTTGGCTCCCGTCCAGGGAGCCGCAAAGGCCCGGTTTGGGCAGTAACTGATGCCTTGCAAACTGCCGTTTTCCAGGTAGCCAGAATGGTAGTAGTCATTGCTGTCATCGCTGGTAGTAAAGGCAATATATAATTTGTCCCAGTTGCGGTTGATCAACCCATTTTTAACAGGGCTGCCATAAAAGGTCCCGGAAAAAGTATTTCCCTCCACAGCTGTTACCACGAACATCTGATAATACCCATCAGCTTCGGGAGTGGGCCGTAAATCGATGGTCCACTCCCCTACCAAGGTATCTGAAGGAGACATCGCAGAATCTGCCTCCTGGGCTATTGCATTGTGTATGCCACCTATCAGCAACATTCCCAGTATGATGTACTTTACCTTATTTTTCATATGAAAATTATTTTTCTTTTAAACTCAGGGCAAAGCCGCCGCCCGGGGCTAACATAACCTCAACGGTATCTGTATTGGAAACATCCATCGTTTTAATTTCGTAGGCCTGTGGATTGGTATCCCAATGGGCGTCCGGGCCATCTTCATAAAGAATGGCCTCATACGTTTTGCCTTCCTCCAGGAAGTTAAACACTATGGTCTCCATCCTTTCTTCGTCACCAGTGATACCTCCCACAAACCAGTTGCCGGTGCCTCTTTCTTTTCTGGCGATTGTGACATATTCGCCCACTTCTCCATCCAGGACATGGCTCTCACTCCAGTCGACTCCAACATCCCGGATAAACTGCAGGGCCGGGTGAGGCTTCCCATTTTCCATATAATGCTCAGGGAGATCGGCCAGCATTTGCACAGGGCTGTAGATCACCACATATAAGGCCAATTGGTGGGCCAGGGTGGTACTTACCTGATTATCTGGCTTGTACTCGTCAAACTTGATGTTAAAGATCCCCGGCGTAAAATCGATGGGACCAGACAGCATGCGCGTAAAAGCTATCGTAGGTAAATGATTGGGAGGATTGCCCCCGTCTGCAGCCCAGGCGTTGAATTCCTGTCCCCTGAGCCCTTCCCTGGCAATGGCATTGGGATAGGTTCTGCGTTTCCCGGTTGCCTTAATTGGTTCATGGGCATTGATGGCAATTTTCATCTTGCCTGCCTCTTCCAACACCTTTTGATAGTGACGTACCATCCATTGTCCGTGGTGGTATTCCCCTTTGGGAATGATTTTCCCTACATAGCCAGTTTTTACGGCATTCATTCCATTGTCTTTCATGAATTTATAGGCAACGTCCATCTGCTTTTCATACGTAAGGGGAGCGGCAGAGGTTTCATGGTGCATAATAACCTCCACGCCTTTTTCCCTGGCATATGCCATCACCTTGTCAAAATCATAATCTGCGTAAGGGGTCATAAAATCGAAAACCCCTTCGCGGTCATCTGTGTTGATCCACTTATCCCAGCCGGTATTCCAGCCTTCCACCAACAGACCCTTGATGCCATTTTCTGAGGCAAAATCAATATATCGCATCGCATTTTCTGTGGTTGCCCCATGGTTGGGTTTAATCTCCCCACTGTTGGTAAAAGTGTTCATACTCTGGCTGCCTTCCATATCCCAGGTAGATTTTCCAAGGTGCATTTCCCACCAGATACCCACGTATTTCATTGGCGTAAAATAACTTACATCCCCCAGTATGTTCGGATCGTTTAAATTGAGAACCATTCTGGATTCTATTAGGTCGCCCGCCCGGTCTGCGATCTGTATGGTGCGCCAGGGGGTATTAAAAGGTGCAGATATCATGGCTTTCCCCTGCAGACGTTCAGAACCTACCAGTTCGCTTACCATACTATTGTTGCTAGTATCTACTTTTAGGGTCATGCCGGAATAATCGGTGAGATCTGCCTCGTGAAAACTCAGATACACTCCCTCTGAGGTCTTCATGGTCACGGGGGTATTCACTGCATTTTCGGGTATATAGGTGGCTTTCAGATTGGGATCATCGCGTTTTGAAATTGCATCGATCTCCGAAAATTTGGTGGCATTGTAAAGGTGTTCGTAGATATCCCAGTCGCCCGGTTGCCACCACACCTGGTGGTCCCCGGTGAGGTTAAACTGAGTATTTTCATCTGTAATCAATACTTCGTTCAGATTTGGTTGTTCGGGGAATTCGTAACGGAAGCCAATTCCATCATCGAAGGCCCGGAAGACTATGTTCAATTTTCTGTTGGGAGCCCCTGTTTCTTCAAGTTGAATCTTTAATTCGTTAAAATGATTGCGAACACTGTCTTGTTCCCCCCAGGGCATGGCCCAGGTCTCATCTTCCTGACGATTGTTCATTTCTGTGATGCGAAGACCTTCGTTTAGGGGAGGTTGGTCCTTAAATTCAAAACCCATGCTGGAAGAAAGGATCACAGCGTTTTCCTTATAGAAAACCTCGTATTGGGGTGTCCCAGCTTCCGTCAGGGAGAATTTAACACGTATCTGTTCATTGGGGGAGCTCAGTAACGACTCCGTTTGCATAGAGCAACCAAAAAGAGAGAAAACAAATACGGTGAGACATAGCAAGGCGGCATACTTTTTTAAACATGAAATCATTTTGGAAATTTTTTAAGAGTGTTTCTAAAGATAAAAAAGAAGTTGATAAACTACTAATTCTTGTTCAAACCACAGATTAGGATTTATCCCCCATCATTTCTGAAGGAGACCTCCAGCTTGTTTCCCTTGGCTTTAAAGTTAAAATACCCATCTTTAACTACCGGGGCTTCTGAACTGCGCATTACCCTGCACGGATCGCCAGCCTTTACTTCAGGAAGCCGCAACAGAATTTCCCATTCCGGGTTCTTTTGGGTAACGGTGATGGTTATTTCCCCGTTTTCAGCGGTCTTATAAAAGACGGAGACGGAATTATCTGCTATAAGAATATTCTCCAGGGAGGCGTTTGGCCAGGCATCAGGCATTTGAGGCGTTATTTTCACTTTCTTTTGGGAGGCCATTGGTTCAACACCAAAGAACTGCTGTACAATGGGGATGGCAAAACTATAAATATTCCAGGCCTGGGTCATCATCCCATAATCCGGAGACACCTCGTACATGCTGCCAGGCAATGCAAAGCTGAAGGTCCTCGCCATACGTTGCAGATAATTAAGGGCCTGATTGGGCCTGCCGTAATTATTCTCTGCTATGGCCTGCACTCCGGTAGGTAAGGTCATCACGGCCCCGGTATACGAAAACACCTTAGAACCTTTAAAGGATCCCTCGTCCGAACCTGCTGAGGCATCCCGGTCTATTCCGGTTACAAATACACCAAAAGGATTTACAAAGGTCTCGGCAGTTGTAAGTGCCCGCAGTGCCTTATCCGGATCAGCCAGCTTCATTTCCATGGGAGTATTCACCACCCAGTTATGGTGTAACACAAAAGGCCTTGGATTTTGAGAAGGATAGGCTAAAATTGACTTTTTAGTGACTTCCAGTTCTGCTACTGCCCAGGGTTTGTTGAGCGTATCTGCCCGTATCATTGCATCTTCAATAAGACGCAATGCCTGTTGGTCTGTGCCTATGAAGTCGGCGTACGAATTAAACTCATCCGACCAGAACTCGGTATTGATCTTGTCCTTTATAGCATCGGCGGTTTTCTGGTATTGGTTGGCCAGGGCGGTATCCCCTAATTCCCCGGCTATTTCCGCAGCATCGGAAAAGGCGCGTTGGGTATAGACGGCCACGTCTATCATCTCGCTGTCCAGGCCATGTATCTCCATCATCCCAAATCCATCCGGAAAACCGTTTCCATTGGCATCTTTTTCACGCATCAGCCATCCAAGCCCATTTTTAATAGTGGGAAAATAGCGCTCTAAAAAAGCCCTGTCGCCGTTCCACTTGTAGATCTCCCAGATCAGTGAGGCAAATTGTGGTGTTTCGTTAATATTTCCTTCGTTAAAGACCGCTCCATTGGTAGATACTTCATGGACAATACGGCCATTGCCGTTGGTGACCTCAGATAAACTATCTAATAAAGCGATGGTCTTATTTACCGCCTCTGTTTGCCCCACTGCCATATACCCTTTAAGGGCGTATTCGCTGTCTACCCCAAACCACCAGGGATAGTCCGGGATACCGGCGGTGATGCCTGTCCCAATTTCGGGAACGGTTCGCACCAGCCAATCACAATTGTACTTGAGCCATTCAAAGGTCTGCTGCAGGTGTTTATCCGGAATAGTGAGTTTAGATTGGTTCGCTAATTGTGCGTAGCGGTCTCGCTTTTCTTTAAAAAGGGACAGGGATTCTGTTTGCAGCGTTTTATAGGTGGCCAAAGCGGCGTTTTCTGACACATAGGAACCTGCGATGGCAAACTGTATGGTTCTGGATTCTTTGGCGGCAAGTGAAACGGAGAAGGAAAGAGATGCAGCAGAGTCCTTCTCATGATAAATTGATTTTGCCCTTCCATTATTTTCAGAAGGTATATTGGCCCCAAAGGTTACGAACCATGGGTTTAGACTATCTCTTACTACCCAGCTGTCCGTGGACTCATTAAAATAGCTGATATCGGGACTATTGAGCATATTGCTGCGTTCTCCCAGCCAGGTAGGGCGAAGGTCAGCATATCCGGTAAAAGAAACAGCTAATTCCCTATGGCTATCCGTTTTATTGGTTATCACCAATTGTATAAGGATCCCTTCCTGATCATCGGGAACAAATTGCCAGCGTTCTGCTTTAAGTCCCTGCTCATCCAACTCAAATGTATGTTTGTTGGCAAAAGGGTAATTGGTGAATTTGTCGGCTTTATTAAGTGTAGTCTTTAATCCATCTGAACCGAGCATTATCTGAAATCCGTCCATCAATTTTATGGGATGATCCCAAAGTCCGCCCATCTCATTTTTTATATGCCAGCCCAGTTCCGGAAAGCTTCCATCCTGGTGGCCCACCAGATAGACCCTGTTGCCTGCCGTGACAAAGGGCGACTTTAGATAGGCTTTCTTACCTTCAATATGGGGTGTGTCTATAACTAGCTCAGCGAACGAAAATGTTTCAGCATCTTTACATTGCAGCAGAATTACTCCCAATACAAGCCATAGAAAGATTTTTCTCATCATCATAAGAACTATTATTTAGTATTAGATCCTAGTCAATTTGTCCTCTGATTTCAGATACTGTTGTAAAGCAAGGTATTATTCCTGAGGCGTGGAAATAGTAATATTTCTATATTCTACAGGTCCGTGATCTCCTTGCAATAACAGAGGCCCTGGCTTCCCTTCGTGGCTATTTAGTGCACCCCCGGTGATCCCAGGGATTATTTGCCGGAATATAACGGTTTCCCCGTTGGCCACAATGGTTACACGGCGGCCCACTAAGGTAATATCATAGCTTTGCCATTCCCCTGCCTTCTTTGCAACATTTTCATTGGGTGTTAGAAAGCCATAAACACCTCCCAGATACACAGAAGATGGTTCCTTTCCGTAGCTGTCCTCCACTTGTACCTCATAACGTCCACGGAGGTAGATTCCAGAGTTTGAATGCTCCGGATATCTGAATTCAATATGGAGTTTAAAATCCATGAATTCTTCCTCCGTCATAAGGTTTACCCCTGAAGCGGGACTGGTAAGGATACCGTCTTTTACGAACCATTGGTTGGCGTTACTCCCCGCAGGGATGGTCCAGCCATCTGTGGTATTATCTTTAAGCAGTGCTATGGGTTTTGACCATTTTGCCGGTTCTGGTGTAAGCAATTCTGGTGCCCGTACTCCTCTAAACATATGTGGCTTGCCATATGGATCGATAAGGTTACCTTCCATGGCGCCTTGGTTAACTGTTCCGGTTACATGTAAATAGTGAGTTCCATTCCATTGAGGTGGTATACTGAAGTTGATCAGATTTTCTTTAAAATACACTTCAGAAATAGGCCTGGCGCTTCCTGAAACACCCACAAAATGTCCTACCAGTGCCTTGCTACCAGATTGTTTCACCTCCAACCAGGCAGGTAGCCATTTGTCTCCGTCTTGCACTTCAAGGTCCCAACGACCAATGACACTCGGAGTTTCCTGGGCCATTATAAGAATGGAACAAAAAAGAAAGGATAAAATAACTATTCTTTGGAAAAAGGGGGAGGATATTTTCATTGCGATGTGTTTTTGGATATGTCTATAAATATAGAAAATAATTGTAAAGCGAGGTAAGATAGCAAAGCTTTTACACCCCTTTCTTTCACTTCTGCATGCAATGAAGCAGTAAACACTATATTCTCTTTCAAGCACCAATATATCTTCAGTGTTTAGAGAAATAAATTTAGAGAAAGGCGATAACAAAATCTGTTCGAAAATATTTTATTACATTGATATTCAATATTTTATAATTGTGTAACCTAGGTTACACAAGCATCAAACAATGACTTTTCTCAGTATTTTTCCTTTTTCTTGCTACTACCTTTATCGTAATCTAAAAACCGCAACCCGGGCACTGGGGAAGGGCTCTCTAATAGGCACAGGGTTGCCTAATGTACAAATCAATGAAAAACTATCTGGTTACTTTCGCCTTTTCACTCTTTGCCATGACCGTCTTCTCACAAGCCGGACATATTATGCAAGGGGTGGGTTCAGTAAACATGTCTATGGGTGGGGCGGCCACCGGGCAACCCCTGGATATTTCAGGAGCTTTACAATGGAACCCAGCTGCCATTTCCGTCTTCGATGAAAATCAACTCAAATTAGATATTGGATTCTTCTTCTCCTCACCCGAACTAAACTCTACTGTTCCGGAATTTGATAATAACGGGCAACCTACGGGAAATTTCTTTAGCGGCAGCACCGCTGATGACAGGGGAGTATCTCCCTTGCCAGCAATTGCTTACGTATGGACATATCCCGAAAGCAAGCATACCTTTGGACTCTCTGCCTTCGGGATTAGTGGTTTTGGGGTTACCTTCCCGGAAAGCAGCAGCAATCCTATTAATATGCCTCAAAGCATGGGTGGCTTTGGCCGTGTGGAATCAGACTATAGTCTGCTGCAGGTAGGACTAACATGGGCCTATGAAGTCTCCGACCAATTCTCCATTGGGGTAGAACCAACCTTCAATTACGCAAGCCTGAAGTTGATCCCAAACCCCACAGCAAATCCCACAGGGGCCGGCTATCCTTCTGCTGATAAGGCAACAGCCTTGGGATTTGGTGCACAATTTGGTGTTTTCTATAACAGTCCGTCTGGTTTTAAAGCTGGGGCATCGTATAAGACCAAGCAATCCTTTAGTGATTTTAGCCTGGACAACACCTATCTTGATAATACAACCGCCACGAATGATTTTAAGATCAACTATCCGGCTATTTACTCAGTGGGTTTAGGATACTCTCTTGGCAATGTTGACCTGGCATTAGATTACCGCATGGTAGATTATGAAAATGCCGAGGGCTTTGCTGAAAAAGGCTGGACCAATACCTTTTCCGTAGCGGGATTTGGCTGGGAGAACATCAATATTATTTCTGCAGGAATCCAATATAAAGGAATTAACAAACTGCCTTTACGTTTGGGCTATACCTATAGTTCCAATCCTATAAACAGTGATCTTGCCTTCTTTAGTGTTCCTGCGACAGCTGTTATAAAAAACGCCTTCCAATTTGGCTTTAGTTTTGAAGCCAGTGATAAAATATCTCTGGATGCCGTATACCACTATGGGTCTAGCGGAGGTAGCACTTCCGGACCTTTATTAAACCCTCAATTCATCCCCAACTTCCCTCCTTATGGAGCAATTCCCGGAAGCGAAGTTTCCTATGACATGACGACTTCCATGATCATGGTAGGGGCCAGTTATACCTTTGGCAAGTAATCTACTGGATGAATATTGACTTTTATAGCCAGCAAAGCGATACTGCAAACACGGTATCGCTTTTTTTTGGAAAGACATCTAAAAAATTTAGTAGTTTTAAAATGGTGTATAGGTCACCTTACCGTTAACAATGGAGAATTCACTTCCCTTTATCGCAGCATTGATGGCTTCTATGCTTCATGTCGTTACAGGGCCAGACCATTTGGCTGCTGTAACACCTTTCGCCATTGAAACAAAAAGAAAAGCGTGGAAGATTGGTCTTTCCTGGGGATTAGGTCACCTGGCGGGAATGCTTGGAATAGGAATCCTCTTTGTCTTATTCAAAGAATTGATCCCAATAGACCTGATATCTGATTACAGCGAACAATTGGTAGGGTTTGTACTGCTGGGGATTGGTTGCTGGGCGATCTATAAACTTTTTAAAAAAGATAAAAAACATGCCCACCTTCATGTACACAGTGAAGAAGGGCCTGTTATACACAAACATTCTCATGACCATAGCCTTAATCCCGGGCACCACCACCACCATTCAAAAAAACTACATCAGTCTAATTTTGCTTCATTTACTATTGGTTTACTTCATGGTTTGGCAGGCATATCACATTTTTTGATGTTTTTACCGGTATTGAGTTTTGAAAACACATCTGATGCCGTTGCCTATATCAGCGGTTTTGGCTGCGGGATCGTCCTGGCGATGACCGTGTACACTTTTCTCATAGGAAAAGTTGCTGCGCTTTCAAAAAATGGACATAACGAAATGTTTTTTAATGGTATCCGGTTTTCGGGAGGTCTTTTTGCAATTATTATTGGTTGTTATTGGATATTTAGTACTTAACATATACGAGGCAATTGTTCCCCTAATAACGGGCTAACTATGCGTTTGCCTCCCAGGTTACTTCGCATAACCACTTTGGCAGGATGTTCTGAAGTAAATGTACCTATACTCGCAGCATTGGTGCCCTTTGGATCCTTACGCATCAGGGTTAAAACATCTTCTTCTATTGCAGCATCAACAATTACTACCATCACTCCTTCATTGGCAACATACAAAGGATCTAGTCCCAGTATTTCGCATGCAGCGGCCACTTGTTTCTCGAGGGGAATGGCTTTTTCTTCGAGCACTATCCCTTTATTGATATCTGTGGCGATCTCGGACAACACACTGGCGAGACCCCCTCTGGTAGGATCTCGAAACAGATGAATTTTCTCTCCAAATTTATCGAGCAGATCCCTTACCAAAAAATGTAAATGGGTGGTATCGCTTACGATGGCAGATTCAAATTCTAGTCCCTCCCGTTCAGACATGATCGCCATACCATGTTGGGCGAGAAATCCGTTCACTATGATCTTATCTCCGTTCTTTACAGCCTCTGAAGAAATTTGAGCTTTTGAATGTACGGCTCCTACCCCTGTAGTATTGATAAAGATCTGATCCCCTTTGCCCCTTTCCACTACTTTCGTATCTCCTGTTACTACCTGAACTTTACAGGCATCTGCCGTCTTTTTGATTGACGTTATAATATCCTGAAATTGTTTCATGGGCAATCCTTCTTCAACAATAAAAGAAAGGGTTAGGTACTTGGGCATTGCACCGCACATAGCTATATCGTTGATCGTTCCGTTTACGGCCAGTTCACCAATATTGCCTCCTTTAAAAAAAATGGGAGACACTACAAAACTATCTGTTGAAATGGCCATGGGACCATCAATATTTATGATGGCCCCATCGTGTTTCTGATCTAAAAATGGATTGCTGAATATTTTAAAAATATTGGCATCTAATAGTTCCCGAGTCATTAATCCGCCACTTCCATGACCCAGTTGAATCTGCTGATAGTTCTTTTTTGTTGATTCCATTGATTAGGAAGAAATTAAATTATCTGAATAGTGATAGTAGGCTGCACAAGC
The DNA here is from genome assembly GCF_049669965.1 of Muriicola sp. Taxonomy (NCBI): domain Bacteria; kingdom Pseudomonadati; phylum Bacteroidota; class Flavobacteriia; order Flavobacteriales; family Flavobacteriaceae; genus Muriicola; species Muriicola sp. Next base: position 10,974 of record NZ_JBATLB010000007.1, read on the forward strand.
TCCTTCAGAAGAAACCATAGGTGCTCCAAGAGGATTGGCTGGGGAGCAGCCTTTCCCAAACTGGCTGCACTGATGTGGCTTTTTGATCCCTTTTAATATTTCGCCTGCAATGCAATTTGGGTTTTCAGCCGCTTCTATGGCCTGTAACCCAAATTTATACTCGGCATCAAAGCTTTGAAATGCTTTCTTAAGTACGAAACCACTATTCGGAATGGTACCAATACCTCTCCATGCTCGGTCTCCCACCTCAAAAATAGTATCTATCACCTTCCTGGCCTCTATATTGCCCTCTTCCCGAACGACCCTTGCGTACTGATTTTCCACCTCATACCGCCCTTCTTCCAGTTGCTTTACAGCCATATAAATACCCTCAACCAGATCTAAAGGTTCAAAGCCCGTGATAACGATCGGGATCTTATAGCGAGCCGCCAGAGGATGGTACTCTTTCGTTCCCATAATGGCGCATACATGGCCGGCACCCAAAAATGCATCGATGCTACAAAATTCATCATCCAGTATACCCTGCATGGCAGGTGGCACCAAAACGTGTGAGACCAGAATTGAATAATTGGTAAGGCCTTCTTTTTGTGCATGCAATACTGAAAGGGCATTTGCAGGGGCCGTAGTCTCAAAACCCACTGCAAAGAAAACTACCTCTTTCTCCGGATGTTCTCTGGCAATTTTAACTGCCTCCAGAGGGGAATACAGAATTCGCAGGTCACCCCCATCTGCTTTTGCTTCCTGCAGACTTTTATTACTGCCAGGAACCCTTACCATATCTCCAAAGGAACATACAATGACTCCTTGCTCCAACAATTCAACTGCCTTATCTATAAGGTTTATTGGAGTAACGCACACAGGGCAACCAGGGCCATGAATCATGCGAACTTTTTCTGGTAATAACTCCAGAATACCATTTCTAACAAGACTATGTGTCTGACCTCCGCAGATCTCCATAATATTCCAGGTTTTGGTAACGGTCTCTTCAAGTAGATGTAAAAAGCCTTTAGTGGCCTCCATATTTCGATATTCATTGAGATATTTCATGATTTTTGAATTATGTTAGAGAAGAAAGCCAGCTGTCCAAATGAAATGTTTTCATCGTTGGGAGATAAAGCACTATTAAAATAGAGTATATAATCGTCTTTACCAATTTCTCTGATCATATCTACCAGCACAGCATTCTGAAATACGCCCCCGCTACAGGCTATTTGGTTAACCTTATATTGGTCTGCCATTTGAAAAATCAGCGTAGCCAGGGTATATAAAAAGTTTAAAACGATTTGTTCCCTCGGTGTTCCATTTTGTAAATCGGTATGAAGTAATTCAATAAGTTTATACGTTGGGATTACACCCTTCTCCTCTATCTTGATATAGGCGTTACAATCCTCCAGCCGATACGTGGAAATACAACTCTCCATCAACATGGCGGCTTCCCCTTCAAAGGAGTTATGATCGCAAATACCAAGGAGGGAAGCAACTGCATCAAAAATTCGTCCTACTGAAGACGTTTTCAGTTTATTTTTTTGCTTTATAATCTCGTAGATTCCAAGAGCAGTACTGCTATATTTTTCTTCCAGTAAATACTGCATATCAGGATTGGCCAGGGAAAAAAGTGATAATATGGGATCTGAAGCCATTTTGTCGCCTGCCAGCCAATCAAAATACTGAAAATTACCTATTCGATTTATCAAATGGTCTTCAAACAAGAAAAACTCCCCACCCCAGATGGCCCCATCTTCACCATACCCGGTACCATCCCAGATAACTCCTAATACGGGCTCATTTTGTTCAAAAAGTTGATGTTCGCCCAAAACCGAAGCAAAATGTGCCTTATGATGTTGAATTCCATAAACTTCAGCGCCCCAGATTTGTCCCTGTGATCTTGCAAACTGAGTACTCTCATAGACAGGGTGAAGATCGTGCAGAACAACCTCAGGGGTCTGTTCAAACATTTGAACAAACATTTCTGCTGTTTTGACAAAGCGCTGATAAACATCATAATTATCCAGGTTACCCAAATATTGGCTCAGGTAGATATAGTCATTGGGATTGAAAGCGATAGTACTCTTCAAATGCCCGCCCATTGCCATGACCTTATTTGTAAGACCGGGTAAATGTCCGTAGTAATTGGGAGCATACCCCCGCGAGCGCCGGAAGAATATTTTTTGCTGATATTTTGGTGTGAATTTAAGTACGGAATCGTCCTGGGGAATACTGATCTCCAGATCGTGATGTAGGAAATAGTCGGCCACCTCTCTCAATTCCCTGACCGCATCTTCTTCAGAACTTATAATAGGCGATCCATGGATGTTACCACTGGTTGCCACCACAGGGAAGCCTATTTCTTCCATCATTAAATGCAATAAGGCCGTATAAGGGATCATGACACCTAATTGACTCAGGTTAGGAGCCAAGGCATCCACTGCTAGTTGCCCTTTAAACAATAGAGCATTGATCAGGACTATGGGCTTTTCTGTACTTGTTAATGCCAATTCCTGAAACGGGCTTAGACTGCACACTTTTTGCAACTCGGTTATAGAAGGATATACTATTGCAAGTGGTTTTGATGGTCTTTTTTTTCTTCTGCGCAATTCTGTAATAGCGCTCGTATTGCGAGCATCGCAACAAAGCAAATACCCACTGGTATTCTTTACGGCAATGATATTTCCTTCTCGTATAAAGGAGGCTATTTTTTTAAATACCGCTTTTGGTTTTGTTTCTAATACTGTGCCCTTTTTATCATTCAATGAAAGCTGAACACCACATTGACCGCAAGAATTTGTTTGCGAATGGAAGCGTCTGTCCAGGGGATCTTTGTATTCCTTTTCACATTCGGTACACATTTGGTATTTTTCCATGTTGGTGTGATTCCGTTCAAAAGGAAAAGAATTTGTAATGGCCCAACGAGGTCCGCAGTAAGTGCATGTTGTAAAGGGATAGTAGTAGCGCCTGTTTTCTTGATCGGTCGTTTCTTGCCTACACACTTCACAAAGGGCAAAATCTGGGGTAAGCTGCAAATTAAGGAGTGCGTTTTTTTCTGAGGCTACAATGGAAAAGCTACTAAAGGATTGCTTGGGGATTTCCTGCCTGGAATGGCCATTAATTCTCGAAACACTGGGTGGGTGTGTCAAAAGGTGATGATAAAAAAGATCGAGATTTTCTTTGCTAGCAGTTGCATAAATTATGACCCCTTCTACGTTATTTGATACGGTGCCTTTTATATGGAACTGAAAGGCCGTTGAATAAACAAAGGGTCGGAATCCGACCCCTTGTACCTGTCCGTTGATCACAATTTTACAGGTCATGATGTGGTTGTAAATGCACCCTGCAACCCTGCAATAAGGGTCAGGATCTGTTTTATGGTTTCCGGAATGGCCGCTTCTACTTCTGGCGATAATTCCACAGTCATTGGCGTCACGCCATCTACCGAAATGGTGAACAGGTGTATATCTGGTTTTACATCCATGAGGTATACTGCTTCTATCATGTCTTTCAAACCCACATCATGAACACTCAATGCAGTAGGGAAATCGGCTGCAAATTTGGGACGAATAAGGGAAATTGTTCCGGCCGGTTGCCCATCCATGGTGGCATCTACAAAAATGACCGTTTTATAGGCTTCAAAACAGTTCAGTAATAAAAACCCTCCTGTTCCCCCATCCAGAATATCTACACCCTCCGGTAAGGGTTTATCCGCCATCTGCTGAATAAGGTGCACGCCTACGCCTTCATCTCCCATGAGATAGTTGCCCACCCCCAGAACCAATATACTTTGTGACTTATCCTTTTCAAAAAAGAAAGCATCACTGCTCACGGCAGTAGGTGTTCTGACTATCCTGGAAATCCCCATAATACAATGGTGTTATGCACGCTTAACCTACAGATTCGGGTTCCGGTTCTACTACCGGAGGTTCTACATTGGTAATATTGGCTTTCTTTGTGGACATGCGTTCTGAAGAAACAAACTTATACCCGCCGAACATTGAAGACACTTCCCCTCTACCTTCGAGCCAATCATGGTAAAAGACCAGATATACATGAATCAAGGTGAATAAAATGAATAACCAGGTAGCCGAATGGTGTATAGTCCTGACAATAAAATCGCCCCCCATAAAAGGAACTACCCAGGCAAAAAGCTTAGGAAGCCACCACCCGGACATGGAGGCATACAAACCAAAACCTGTGAAGACCTGTACCAGGGCTATCAGGAATAGTGCCACATAAGAAAGGGCCGCCATGGTGTTATGTCCCACACTAATATTTTTTACATCAGGATGTTTTTCATTTCCTAAAAATATATCCACCCTTAACACATGCCAGAGATTGTGCCACATTTTCCTATCGCGAGGGATATATGCCTTCCAACTTGCAAAACGATTCCCAACGAAGGCCCAGTATACTCTCAAAATCATATTAAAAAAGAAGATGTATGCTGATCCAAAATGAATAAACCGCACGGTACCAAACCAATAGCTTTCGCTCGCCTCTGCATTAGACATAATAGCAGGTGGATCGGCGATAATAAATCCGGTAATGGCCAAGGTTGTAATTGCCAGCACATTGATCCAATGGAATATCCTTACCGGTAATTCCCAAACATAAACGCGTTTATAGCTTCTTGTTTTCATGACAGCACTAATTAGTTAGATATCACAACTAGAGATGTTCTGTACCTGTGAAATGTGATTGCCATGCTCATCATACAAGTGCACGGCACAAGCTAAACAAGGATCAAAAGAATGGATGGTCCTTATGATCTCTAAGGGTAATTCCGTATCGGCCACCGGGGTGCCCAATAAGGTAGATTCATAGGCAGAGCGCTGCCCTTTTGGATCTCTGGGAGATGCATTCCAGGTAGATGGTACTACCAACTGGTAATTTTCAGTTTTGCCATCCTTAATCCGTATCCAGTGAGCCAGTGAACCACGGGGAGCTTCAGAGAAACCAACTCCCTTGGATTCGGGTGCCCATTTTTCCGGCTCCCATTTCTCCATATTAGCCATTCTACTGTCCCCATTCTTGATATTTTGCAACAGGGTGTTATAGAATTCCATCGTCCAATTGGCTACCAATTGTGTTTCTATACCTCTGGCAGCAGTTCTTCCA
>NZ_JBATLB010000008.1:0-3224 GCF_049669965.1 Muriicola sp.
GGTATGCCCAAAGTGTCCTATTTTTAGGGTCAAAGGAGTTCCTTTGGTTGCCTGAACTGATCGGTCTTATAGTATTTACCCTGATCCTTCTATGGACCTTACACAGGGGCTACTCCATGCTGATAAATAATCCCGGGAAATTACTTCTGATACTTGTGATCTTATTTTTCGGAATTACTTTTTTACAAATACTTTTTCCAATAATTGGCGCCGAATTTATGGTGCGCCATGCAGAGAAATTCGCTGATTATTCAGACAGAAGAAAGAATCTGTTTCCACAACTTATTTTAGGTCTTATTAAGTTTCTTTACTACCTGGTGTTTGTAATTGTTTTGTTTCTAAAAAGAAAAACCGTTGTCAATAATGTTTAAAACCTGGGTATATGCCTTTTAGAGATAAACAGGAAGACAGAGATCAAAGACACGTACTTTGTAAGTAATTTTAGTGACACTATGGAAGAGAAGAATTTGGTTCGCATAAATAAGTATTTTAGTGAAAGCGGACTTTGTTCCCGAAGAGAGGCCGATAAGTTAATTGCCTTAAAGCAGGTAACCATTAATGGAGTAGTGGCGGAAATGGGAAGTAAGGTATCCCCTGCCGACGAGATTCGCTTAAACGGAAAACTAATTAATGACAAAGAAAATAAACTGGTATACCTGGCCTTTAACAAACCAAGAGGCATTGTTTGCACTACAGACACCCGAAGAGAGAAAAATAATATAATTGACTTTATCAATTATCCTGAACGCATCTTTCCGATTGGAAGGCTTGATAAAGATAGTCAGGGTTTAATTCTGCTCACCAGCGATGGCGATATAGTAAATAAAATTCTCCGCAGTAGAAATCATCATGAAAAGGAATACCTGGTAGTTGTAAAAGAACCTATCACAAAATCGTTTATACAAAAAATGGGGAATGGGGTTCCTATTTTGGGAACCGTTACCCGGAAATGTTTTGTGGAACAGATCGATACCTTCCGCTTTAGAATTATTCTAACGCAGGGTATGAACCGGCAGATAAGGCGCATGTGTGAACATCTGGGAAACAAGGTTCTCCAATTAGAGCGGTATCGTATCATGAATATTAATTTAGACGTTCCTTTAGGTACATGGAGACATCTAACCAAGAGTGAACTTACTGAGATTCACAAACTAGTATCGGACTCGTCCAAAACGTACTAAAATAAAATTGTAACTTAACTCAGATGTTTTGCGAACAAGAAAGACCTGGCCCTTGAATTAGAAAAATGATCGTCTATGTCATTTGAGTTGCTTTCATGGCAATTTCATTCGCCTTAATGGGGTAAACCTTTGGCAAGGATCTATCTCACATAATCAATTAAAATATACATCATGAAATTAGGAGCATTTTCAGTTAGCTTGAGTGTAAAGGACCTCAAGTCTTCCAAAGAGTTTTACGAAAAACTTGGATTCACCGTTTTTGCCGGAGAAATGGGAAAAAATTATCTCATCATGAAAAACGAACATTCACTACTTGGCTTATTTCAGGGGATGTTCGAAAATAATATTTTAACCTTTAATCCTGGTTGGGATAGTAATGCCAGCAAGCTTGAACAATTTGATGATGTTAGAGAAATACAACATCACTTAAAGGAACAAGGAGTAGCTTTGGCAAATGAGATCGCAGAAGGTACGGATGGTCCCGCAAGTATTACCCTGTTAGACCCCGATGGGAATATGATTCTGTTGGATCAGCATGTTTAGATCTACCTCTTTATAGAATTTTAATCCAGGCACCATAATTCATCTGCCCCAGTTCTAAAGATCTTCCAGTCTTTGGGGTGAAACAGTATCTATTTATAAAACTAGGCTCATTGAAAGAAAAGGAGAATTTGAAATTGGCAGCCTAATAAACTGTACATCCGGGTGGTACATAGGTGCCTTAGATTAAATAAGATGGAAGAAGCCGAACAGTTACTTACAATAACACAAGTTGCCATTGCCATTGCAGGTTTTGCAGGAATAATTGGCACCTTTCAGTTCAAGGAAGGAGAAAGAATTAGGCGACGAGATGTGGTGGTTTAAATAAAACTGATAATTAGGAAATTTCAATCAAAATTCCTTTCAGTATCATTTTAAAACAATCCGGGTTTTACTTTTTTTCCCTTAAATTGGTGCTCAACTAAACTATAAAAACGCATGCCATCATACACCATTAGTGAAATCAACGACATCTTACAAGGAGAATTAATTGGTACAACTACCCAAACAATTGAGGGTCCGGAAGAATTACAAAAAGCAAACAGCAATCAGATCACCTTTATTGGCAGTAGTAAATACGCTAAATTCTGGACAGAATCCAAAGCCTGCGCCGCTGTTGTAAATGACAAGATACCTATTGAACCGGGAGCGGATAGGGCATTTATTAAAGTAAAAAATGCCGATTTGGCGATGGCCAAAATCTTAGAACTTTTTAATCCGCCACCCCCTGTATTCGATACAGATATACATCCAACTGCAGTGATACACAAAACGGCAAAAATTGGTGAGAACTGTAAAATTGGGGCTAATTGTTATGTTGGCAAAGATGTTGAATTGGGAAGTGGGGTTGTTTTATACCCAAATGTGTGCGTCTTTGATGAAACAATTATCGGCAATAATACCATTGCCTGGTCCGGGACCGTGATACGTGAACGTTGTATCATTGGGAGCCATTGTATCTTTCATACCAATGTGAGTATCGGAGCCGATGGTTTTGGGTACAGACCCAGTGAGGATGGTAGAGGCCTGGTAAAAATTCCACAAATTGGCAATGTGATCATTGGCCATTATGTTGAAATTGGTGCCAATTCTTGTGTAGACAGGGCAAAATTTAGTTCCACTATTGTGGGCGATGGTTGTAAAATAGACAACCTGGTACAAATTGCGCACAACAGTATTATGGGACGCTCCTGTATTATGGCCGGACATAGCGGATTAGCAGGTTCTGTTACCTTAGGCGATGGTGTCATCATTGGCGGAAGTGCCTCAATAAAAGATCATACCACCATTCATTCCGGTGCTACCGTGGGTGCCGGCTCTGGCGTAATGAATGATGTAGAAGCAGGAAAAACCGTTTTGGGCTACCCTGCACAAGATGCAAGAGATATGCTGAAAGAATGGGTGGCTATAAGACGGTTAATAAAAAATCAATAGATTACCTTCCTTTAAAGGTTGAGAATTGACAAAAAACTTATCCGTATAATTCAACCCCGGAAAAAGTAA
>NZ_JBATLB010000009.1:0-3011 GCF_049669965.1 Muriicola sp.
AGTAAGATAAAAAAAAGGAAGTTGGTTGCTTTTAGGATCATAATTCATTGTGCACAACATATAAGACGTAAGCAAGATTATGGTCTGGGTTTCGATGCTGTGGGTATTTCAGTTTTGTATACTATGCTATCGATAAATAAATTTAGTTGGCAAGAATAAAAGCTGATTAAATCGAGACCTCCCCTGGGCCTGCTTTCTTATTTAAAAGCTATCTTTAGAACAAATAACGGCTTCGTAATTCTATGTGATCTTCGGAGGATTTGTATCGGTTTCATGGAGGATAACTCACAAAAGATTGCTCAACTTCTTGAAAAACTAGAGGTCCTGCAGGGAGTACATACTCATTTTGCTAAAGAGATCCAAGAGATACGAGAGGAGATACGCCAATTACAACAGGCCCCTGAAACAGTTAAGTCCACTCCTATAACTGAGCAAACGCCACAAAACTCCCAGATAGAAAAACAAGAACGTGATGTGGTCATCGCAACCCCTTCATCTTCCAAATTGGTCCGTGATCCCAAACATAAAATTTTAGGGGGTGTCTGTGCCGGCATGGCTCATAAATATGGGGTAAACCTCTTCATAATACGACTCCTATGGGTGCTTTTTGCCCTGCTGTTCTGTGTTGGTGCATTGGTCTATGTGGTGCTATGGGCCACCCTACCCATAGGGGAAGCGTTATATAAAACACACGCTCCGGAGGTGGTAACCCCTGCCATGCAAACCACCTCAAAGCCTACGCCCTCAGCCCCTAAAAAACCTTCAGTAGACCTAGAAAAATACATAGGGGAAAACCTTATTAGCAAGATCGGCATCGCGGTACTTGTCATTGGGGTGGGTATTGGTGCCAAATACTCCATAGACAATGATCTTATTAGTCCGCTTGTGCGAATTATTCTGGGCTATACAATGGGGGCGGCCCTATTGGTAATTAGCCAAAGACTAAAGAAGAAATATGAGAATTTTAGTGCCGTCCTTGTCAGTGGAGCCATGGCTATCTTCTATTTTATGACCTTTGCCGCCTACTCTTTTTATGACATGTTCTCGCCCATAACTGCTTTTGCGTTGATGGTGCTGGTAACTTTTGCCGCGGTAGGGGCTGCCCTCAATTACAACAAACAATTCATAGCCCATATTGGGCTGGTGGGTGCGTATTGTATTCCATTTTTATTAAGTGAGGGGAAAGGGCAGGTGCTGGTGCTTTTTAGTTATATGACCATCATTAATGCCGGCATACTGGTCGTAGCATTTAAAAGATACTGGAAGCCGCTTTATCTGGTTGCATTCTTTGTTACCTGGCTCATTGTGCTTAGCTGGCATGAGACCAGCTATGAGACTACGGAGCATTTCAGTGTTTTGTTAGGTTTTGGCTTTGTCTTTTTTGTCCTTTTCTATCTCACCTTTCTGGGCTATAAGCTCCTTAAAAAAGAACCTTTAGAGGTACTAGATATTGTCCTGGTCCTGGTGAATTCTTTTGTATTCTACGGCCTTGGGTATAGCCTTTTAAAAGACATGCCAGAATGGGAGGCTTATCTTGGACTGTATACCCTCCTGCATGCCGTGATACATGGAGTGGTGGGCCTAGTAATCTATCAACAAAAGGGAGTAGATAAGCCTATTTTCTACCTTGTTTCGGGTATGTTCCTGGTCTTTGTTACACTCAGCATTCCGGTACAATTAGACGGGAATTGGGTTACCTTATTATGGCTGGGCGAAGCCGCCCTGCTTTTCTGGATAGGAAGAACCAAACAGCTTCCTATATATGAAAAAATTGCCTATCCCATGATCCTACTTGCTTTTATAAGTTTGCTGCAAGATTGGAGTGAAGCCTATTACGATGGGTATTTTATAGTAGAGGTTGCCCGCTTCCCCTCCCTTCTTAATGTTACCTTTTTAAGCTCCCTGCTCTTTTGTGGAGTATTGGGGTATCTGAATTACCTTAATTATAATAAAAAGTACCTGGCGGCTTTTTCAAATGATACATCCAGGACTACCGCAGTATCGGTTGTACTTACCGGCCTGTTGTTGCTTGTGTTATATTTTACGTTCTCCCTGGAAATAGCCTATTACTGGGAGGGCCTCTTCCGGGCTTCTGCTTCAGACAATGATGCGGGTAATTTTGGGCGTACCTTTAACTACGACTACCACATCTTTAAATCTATTTGGGGATTGTTGTACTTCCTGATCTATGCAACGCTGCTGCTGGCGATAAATAATTTTAAAATTAAAAGCAGGCTAATGGGGATGCTTGGTTTGGCACTTGCAGCCATTGGGTTGCTCTCCTTCTTAACCATAGGACTATACGAGCTTAGTGAGTTACGAGAAAGTTATCTTGATGAAGAAGGCGCCGTGATAACGGCAAGTTGGTTCTATCTGGGTATCCGTTACCTCGCCATTGGTCTGGTAGTGGCCTTGCTAGCAATGGCCTACCGGTATCTAAAACACCAATATCAAAAGGTAGCATATGGCCTTCCGTTTGATCTCATCCTTAGCGTTACCATTTTATGGACAGCCAGCAGTGAACTGCTCCACTGGCTCGATATTGTGGAGGCGCAGGATTCGTACAAACTCTGGCTAACTATTTTCTGGGGTGTTTATGCCCTGGGACTGAGCTCTATTGGAATTTGGAAGTCTAAAAAACACCTTAGAGTAGCGGCTATTGTTTTGTTTGGAATTACCCTTATAAAGCTGTTCCTCTACGACCTGGCAGACCTTTCTACCCTGTCAAAAACAGTCGTTTTTGTCTCCCTGGGCATCTTGTTATTGCTTATTTCCTTTTTGTACAACAAGTTTAAGGAGCTCATAATAGATAAAGAAGAGGACTAGGCAAAGATAGTTACCCACTTAAATACCTTAAAAAGACAGGGATTATGCAATTACCCCGCTTACTCCTTTTTCTTTAGTTCTTCCTCGATCATTTTACGTGTGGTGTTGATAAAATCCCTGGTGTTTAGTTCATTGATCATCACATAGTCGTGATTGTGTTTATGGTGCCAGATCTGATTCTCGAA
>NZ_JBATLB010000010.1:0-1815 GCF_049669965.1 Muriicola sp.
CCAATAAGTAAGGCAATGAGATAATCAATATGAAGAGTAATGATTTTTTCATAATTATTGCCAACGGTCTCGGCTATGAGTAGTTGCGTGGTTTAGCACTTAACTTCGCAAGTACACACCAAACTGAAAATCCGAGAGGATTTTCAAAAGTAGGTGAGAATCAGCAATTACTTATAGCCATTGTTGTGTGTTCGTTTTATTGTTGTATATCAATTACTACGTTACCCCTTTTTCTGCCTTTATCAACATATTCATGAGCTTTTACTATTTCCTCAAGTTTGAAATATCTGTCTATGAAAGGTTTTAATTTTTCGTTTTCTACCATTTCTTTTATTAGTTCAAGATTTTCATTCTTCTCTTTTGTTAGCATATTCACTGAAACAAAATAGCCTCCAGTTTTTAAAACCTTTTTAGCTTTAGATTTCTTTGTCTTTCCAACAGCATCAAAGATTATATCAAATTTTTCTTTGCCTTCAGAGTAGTCGTCTTTATTATAGTCTATCAAACTTTCAGCACCTAATGATTTTACCATTTCAAAGTTTGAAGTACTACAGACTCCTGTTACTCTTGAACCCTTCTGATTAGCAATTTGTACAGCATAACTGCCAACGCTTCCTGAAGCGCCATAAACTAATACGTTTTGTCCATTTTTCAAGTTTGCTTTATCTAAAAGATATATTGCTGTCATTGCTCCAACTGGCAATGCTGCTGCTTCTCGGTAAGTCAAGTTTACTGGCTTTAATCCAATCACACCACTTTTCCATTTTTGTGGTAAGCATATGTATTCTGCATAAGAACCTGTTTTTAACATTGTAGTAGTACCAAAGACACTGTCACCAACATTAAATTTGGTTACATTTTTCCCTATTTCTTCAACTATTCCAGCCAATTCATGACCTAAAATTTTCTTCTTAGGTTTAAAAAGTCCAAATATTAATCTGGCAGGAAGCCAAAACAAAGGTGGAAAATTAGAACTACGAAGTCTTATATCTCCCGAAGTAACAGTAGCAGCATATATCTTTATAAGGATTTCATCATCTTTAGGTCTCGGTTTTTGAATATCATTTAGCATAAGGACTTTCGGTGTACCGTATTCTTCGTATACTACAGCTCTCATATTAATTAATGGTTTTTAGAAAATGACACACAACGGTCCTGGCTATGGCCCGACGCCTCAATGCGCAGACCTGTCCAGGAATGATTTATAATCTCTAATGTAGGAAAAATTCCCCAAGCCTTGGCTGGCGATGGGCTATAGACGATGTTAGCCACTGTGTTTTATTATTCAGTTATAAATTCGTTTTTGTTCTCTCGAATGTATTTTATTCTTAATTCTCCAATTTTTTCAGAATCATACAGGTTGTAAAATTCAGTGTCCAAATCATTGAGAGGATTGTCCTTATAAGACTCGCTAAAACTTTCCATTGTTCCATCGTCAAATTCCTCAAGTCTTTGTTTGTTTTCGGAATAGATTTTATTCGCACGTTTCGTTAATTCCGAGAACTTTTCAGCTCCGATTGTCATAAATCCGACTTCTGCCATTTCCGCAAATTGTCCGCTTGAATTGAAATAGAATTGATTAAATCCACCATTGTTAACTTCGGCTTCCAACCACCAAGTAGAAAAAATTGCTTTTTGCCCATTGGTCAATTCGGATATCTTGTCCAAAGTGTATTGTTCTCCGTCTTGGAATTTGGTGTCAATATTATCCATTATTGCTTGTTCCAATTTGTCGTCAGCAATTGAGTCCAAAATTTTAGAGGTCAGATTTTTATAAATTTTCCGATTATTAAATTCATCAATACTGTTTTTGGA
>NZ_JBATLB010000011.1:0-16588 GCF_049669965.1 Muriicola sp.
GCCATACTACGGGCATTGCTGAAATAGACATTGTTCTTGCCGTTAGTACTGAGCCAAATACCGTTCATCCCAATCTTATCTCTGAGTTCCGTATTGAAAAAGTCAGAAAAAGTAGTTCCTGCTGCTGCGCTCACTACACTTTCCAATAAGGTATATGGCCCATTGTGATAAGCCCATCGTGTTCCGGCATCTGCGGTGTACCTCAGGCAATCTGGCGTTACACAGTCAAAAAATAGCTCATTCAATCCGGTGGTCATCGTGAGTTGATCCCTGATGGTTATGGCATTTTCCTTTTCGGGCTCTGCAGAGGTCCAACCTTCTCCGAGGTATTGCGAACTGAGATCATTTATGTTGAGAAGGTTATTTTCCTGGGCTATTCCCACCGTAAAAGCGGTTAAGGTTTTTCCTGCCGAGGCCCAGTACCAAATACTGTCGCGGGTAAAGGTGCCGAAGTAAGTTTCCATGGCTATCTTCCCATTTTTAAGGATTATAAAGGCCTTGGTTCCCTTTTCTTCCAGTAGCGCATTAAGACCAGGTGTTGCATTGGCATTCCAGCCAAGTTCTTCCGGGGAAACAGTTTCCCAGGACGCAGAAGTTAATGGAGGAAAATAAAGCGCAGGCGAAGGATCGTCTACAATGATATCCCCAGGATCATCGTTTGAAGAGCAAGCTGTCAGTAACAGGAAGGACAGAAGTATGGATAGATAGAATGTTTGCCGTATCATAATTGTCTTAGCTTTAGATCAATGATCTCAGTTAAGGTTTAACGAAAAAAGAAAAGAAATCTTGCAAAGCGGGAAAATATGACTCGTCTTAATGTATTTTTGCACCTCAAATACAATAAATGCGCACTAAAACACTAAAAAAGAACCGTATCAACGTCGTCACCCTGGGGTGTTCCAAAAATGTGTACGATTCTGAAGTACTTATGGGGCAATTGCGTGCCAATGACAAAGAGGTAGTGCATGAGGAAGATGGCAATATTGTGGTGATCAATACCTGCGGATTTATTGCCAATGCCAAGGAAGAAAGTGTGAATACTATTCTGGAGTACGTACAGCAAAAAGAAGCAGGGATCGTAGATAAGGTCTTTGTGACAGGGTGTCTTAGTGAGCGTTATAAACCAGATCTGGAAAAGGAGATTCCCAATGTAGATGCTTATTTTGGGACGAGCGATCTTCCAAACCTTCTAAAAGCCCTGGAAGCAGATTACAAACATGAGCTGCTCGGGGATCGTTTAACCACAACCCCTAAGAACTACGCCTACCTGAAGATAGCAGAAGGTTGTGACAGGCCCTGTTCCTTTTGTGCCATCCCACTGATGAGAGGAAAACACCGAAGTAAACCCATTGAAGAATTGGTGGCGGAATCTCAAAAATTAGCAGCCAAGGGAGTGAAAGAACTAATTCTTATTGCGCAAGACCTCACCTATTATGGCTTAGATCTTTATAAAAAACGAAATTTAGCAGAATTGCTAGAAGCCCTCGTAAAGGTGGAAGGCATTGAGTGGATAAGGCTTCATTATGCATTTCCCACAGGGTTCCCGATGGATGTTTTGGAAGTAATGAAACAAGAACTAAAGATCTGTAACTATATAGATATACCCCTACAGCATATTGCCGATCCCATCCTAAAAAGTATGCGACGGGGAACTACCAAACAAAAAACAACCCAGCTACTGCAAGATTTCAGGAAGGCAGTTCCGGAGATGACCATTAGAACTACTTTGATCGTGGGCTATCCCGGCGAGACGGAAGAAGATTTTCAGACACTAAAGAACTGGGTGAAAGAAATGCGTTTTGAACGCCTGGGATGTTTTACCTACAGTCATGAAGAGAACACTCATGCGTATGCCCTGGAGGATAATGTGCCCGAGCAGGTAAAGCAGCAAAGAGCCAATGAGATCATGGAACTGCAATCACAGATCTCCTGGGAACTCAATCAGCAAAAGATAGGGAAGACCTTTCGTTGTATTATTGACCGCAAGGAAGGGAATTACTTTGTGGGACGTACAGAATTCGATTCTCCGGATGTGGACAATGAAGTGCTTATTGATGCTTCTAAGTATTACCTGAAACAGGGCGATTTCACCACTGTTACCATTACGGAGGCCGCAGATTTTGATCTGTACGGAAGACCAGAGGGATCAGAGTGGTAAGAGAAAACTACACAAACAAGAAAAGCGCCGTAGGAACAGTCCCACAGCGCTTTTAATTTATATCTACTTCAGATTAATTTCCTTCACTCAGGGAAAAACTGCCATCCCCGGTAAAGCTGGTCACTTCGATGGTCACGGTCCATATGCCGGAAGTTCCGGCAGCGGTAACTCCTCCAATGGTATCGGGTTCTGTACCTCCCTGAATAGACCTGTTCAAAACCACTATTCCTTCAGAATCTTCTACAATCATTCGGAAACTCCCTTCTGTAGAAGCAGTAATATCGGCGTTGTAGTCTGCTGTACTCAGGTTGTTGTTCCAGCTAAAAATACGGGTAGCAGTTCCGCCGTTTCCGGTAAAGCTGGCATCTATATCTCCGTTGAAATCAGACCGGTCTCCAACAGTAAAATCAGAGGGATCAGTTCTTAGCTGGGTTCCATTGACGGTAACCCTAACAAAGGCGTCATCATCTTTATTACAGGATGTTACTAAAACCATAGCAGGCAATAGTAAGAACATGCACAGTGTTTTGAAATTGTTTTTTCTTGTTAAATTTTGAAAGTTCATAGTAATAATTTTTTTATGATTATACAGATAGAACAATTTCAACGATAAAATTCCTGAAATATTTTTTATTGTTTAATTTGGGATGCTCACTACTTGGGGATTCAAGCGCTTAGAAATAAACACAACTATTTGTAATACAATTGTTTAAAGCAACACATTGGAGATTAGTCGTTCTACCGTAGGATGATCATTACCACCTTTGGGTTCAATGGTAATATTTAAAGACACTGCCTTGTCTATATAGGTGAGTGCAATAAGTTCCTTGTCTGTTGGTAATAGTCCCATACTGATCATTTCCCCGTCTACATCGGCCCACATCTGATAGGTTTCTTCCTGAGACAGTTTTGGGAGGGCTTGCGGATTTACCCAAACCGACTTGTTATTATGATTCACATAGGCCACCGCTTTTGCTTCCGGAGACAAACTATTACCTTTTAAGAGAAAAGGGATCGCATCCTTATTATTCAGTACACTCACCACTGCCTGCGTCTCTTTCATTTCCTCCGAAAGACTTTGTAATTGTTCCTGTAATTCTTGCTGTGATTCCTGAGCCAGGATAAAATTCTCTTCCGCAGTTTGCCAACGGCTGTAAAAAAGGAAAGTGGATAAGGCAAATAGGGCTGCCAGGCTAGCGGCCACAAGTAATCGCATAGGATTAAAAGCAGTTTTGGCGGGAACCCTTTGAAGAGGTATGGTAGTTTGCTTTAGCTCTTTTTCTATGGCATGTACGAGTGAAGTGCGCACTCTTTCCGGTGGAGCAATGGCATTTTCCATGGCCATTTGTTCAAAATCGGATTCTAATAGCCGTAACTTTTCCTGTAAGACTTTATCTTTTAGAATTTCGGATTCCAACAACAACGAGTCCTCCCGGGCCAGTTCTCCCAGCAGGTATTGTGTTAATAATCCTTTTTCCAAAATGTTTTTCCTATCCATTTCCAATTACTTCAAAACATGTCCAGATGAATATGAGAGGAACCTTATAATTTGTTCTGAGTTGAACCAACGCTTGCCGTACATACGATTTAAAAGTACCCAAAGGAACCCCCATTATCTTATGAGCTTCTCTATGGGTATAGCCTTTGAAATACACTAACTCTATTACCTGTTGATGGTGCCCCTCTAATTTAGTAAGCACACCGTTCAATTCATCATACTCCTGGGGTAATTCTTCTTCCTTTATATTCTTATATACACTAATATCCTCATTTTGGATGAGGGTATCTGTTTTTCGTAGCGCATTCAGGGTTTTATTCCTGGCTATTCGATAGGCCCAGGTATAAAATTTGCCTTTAGAAGCATCGTATTGATCAATTTTCTTCCAGATGGTCAGGAATATTTCCTGCAGAAGGTCTTCAGATAATTCCTTATCCCTGCACATTCTAAGTACCACCCCATAAAGTGCACCGGAGTACTTGTCGTACAGTGCATAGAGCGCATTCTTATCTCCATTTTTAAGAAGATCAATATGGTGGGTATCATTCATAGCAAGTGTTAAAGATATGATAAATATCTGCTTTTCTCATCCATACTGTCCATCCCTGTGTAATTAAAAGTGCATAGTGCAACCATCACAAGTTTAATAGTAAATCTAAAAAACAAATCATGAAAAAAGTAATCTTTATTATTTCCGCAGTTGCCTTAATGGTAATGACTCCAAAGGTAAATGCCCAAAACAATTCTCAGGACATTGTAGACATCGCAGTTTCTGTTGACGATTTTTCAACCCTGGTTACTGCCTTAAAAGCAGCAGACCTGGTAGGAGCTTTACAAGGTGACGGACCTTTTACCGTTTTTGCACCTGTCAATGCAGGATTTGCAAAAATTGACGCGAACACTCTAAATAGCTTATTAAAGCCGGAGAACAAAGATCAGTTGGCTGCAATCTTAACCTATCATGTAGTAGCAGGAAAAATTACTGCTTCAGATGTAGTAAGTGCCTTGGAAAAAGGTAACGGGAAAGCCGCTCTAACAACTTTGAACGGAGGAACCGTAACAGCTGTGTCAAGAGACGGAGGAATCTATCTTATGGATGCTAACGGAAACTACAGCAAAATTGCTAAGACAGATGTAATGGCTTCTAATGGGGTGATTCACATCATCGAAGATGTGGTAATGCCTCAATAGTTGGTTGGTTGTTGAAGAAAAGGCACTGTGAAAACAGTGCCTTTTTTATTTGAAGACTATTGTCATGATGCCTGCTATTGAGAAGGATAATATTACGACACTAGAGGGGCCACCAGCTTACCAGGGCCGCCTGTAAAATAAAAAGTACAAAGAAGGGGATGACCAGGTATCCCATTATATCCCGGGCCTGTATTTTTATACCAACTGCCATAATGGGAATGATCAGCAGTAAATAAAATGGCTGCATAAGGTTGGTAAGGCTTTCCCCATAAGCGATAGACATAGCAGCACGAGAGATAAGTGCAGACATTTCCTGTGGTGGAAGACCCACACCAATTTCTTGTACGGCTTTTATAATGGTAGGGCCAATGACCGCAAACTCACCTCCTGCAGAAGGGATTGCAAAATTAACCACACCCCCCGCCAGGTATGAAAAAAAAGGAATACTGTCTACAGTAGCCACTGATGCCAACCAGAAGGCAAGTTTTTCCCCTAACCCGGTATAGATCATAATGCCCATTATTCCCGCGTAAAAAGGAAATTGAAACAAAATACCCGAAACATTTCCACTGGCCCTTTTCATGGCGATCACATAGCGCATAGGGGTGCGATGAAGAAATAAACCCAGCATCAGGAACAAAAAGATCATGATATTCAGATTAAGGTCGAATCCTTTGCTAATAAAATGAGATCCAAGGTAGATTGCCCCCAAGGCGGCAATAACATATTGCAGAAGGCTGCTATTGTTCATAAGGTCTGATAAGGCCCTGTAGGGCAATGTAAGCAAGCGTGCTTCCTCATGGATTGTAACCGACCCTTGTTGTGTCTCCGGTTCCAACATGCTCTCCAGAGTTTGAATATAATCCGTCTTTGGCAGGAGAAAGCGCATTATCAAAGGTGCAAGTAGGACAAAACTTACGAGAATTGCTATATTGAGTCCGGATCCAAGGGTTTTAGTAGTGGGGATAGTGGTTTCCAGAATACCAGCCTCTATGATAAAGTTTCCTTCCGTATTGAGTAATAAGGGAATGGAACTCGATAGTCCGGTGACCCATACTATATGTGAAAAATAAACACAGGCGATCAAAAAGGGATAGTTGATCCCTTTGATCCTCAGGGCCAGTTCCCTGCCCAGAACGGCCGTGATAACCACCCATCCCCAGCTTACCATACAAAGTAAGGATCCTACAAAGACCACCAGGGCATACACCTGATTGGGCGATTTGATCTTCCCTGCCAGTATGTCTATCCCTTTTTTGACCAAAGGCGATAATGCTATGGAATACCCGGTGATCACTAATAAAACCATCTGCATCCCAAACTCGAGCAACATCCAGAATCCGTCGTACCAGGATTCCAGGATCTTAAAAGGCGTAACTTCTGCCCAAGCCAGTGCCAGCAGACCGGTAATCAGGGTTAAGATCAGAGCAAAGACGAAGGCATCGGGCATGTTCTTTTGAAAAATATCCGTGAACTTCTTCCCTAATTTCTGGATCATATGTTTCTTTTTGTCGCTTAGAATTTACTTAAAAGGCTATCTGCCGTCAATACTGTTGCAAACTCATCTTTAAGATTGGCCAGGCATATCTCATGCACCAAAGAAGCGTCATATACTTGCCCGTCTATTCCCAAAGTATCAAAAGTTGCCGTAGCATCGGAAATAATATAGGTGTCATACCCTAAATTCCCGGCCATGCGTGCGGTAGATGATACACAATGGGCCGTTGTTAACCCTACTAATACCAAATGACGAATACTATTTTTTTTGAGAAATGCATCGAGTTCGGTGCCGATAAAGGCACTGTTCACCTCTTTTTCAAAAACAGTTTCTCCTTTGATCGGCTGAGTGATCTCTTTAAAATCATTACCCGGACTTCCTTTGGTTAATCGGGATGGAGGTGTTCCGTTGTGTTTTACATGAATCACTGGGAGTTGCCGTGACCGCCAAAAAGCAAGCAGCTCTGCGGCGCGCTCTTCTGCCCGGGGATTATTCCTTTTCCCTCCGTAATACGCCAGATCATTCAATCCTTTTTGAATGTCTATCAGCAAAAGTGCCGGTTTGTTGCTGAGGTTTATATCCATATTTCTTATATCAAGCTCCTGCTCAGATCTTGTAGATCACAGGATTAAATGCCTTGGAGGCAACTACCACGGTATCACCATTCCTAAGATCTGCTATCTCAGAAGCATCGGCAACCACCTTAATGATAGAATTATAGATGAGTACTGTCACTACGTAAATAACGTCTTGTTTTACCACAGACAATACCGTTCCTGTAAATTGAAATTTACCACTTATTTGTCTGTTCATAAAAATATCCTGAGGCGTACCCATCTTTGAAATCCTGCCATTTTCCATAACCACCACAGTATCTGTAAGTTTTACGATCTCGCCCAGATCGTGACTCACCAGAATAGTGGTTAATCCATAGGTTTTATGCGCTTTCAGGATATGGTCCTGTAGTTTATTGCTCATTTGGCTGTCTAAAGCCGCTAAGGGTTCATCCAGTAAAAGAAGGTTGGGTTCCTGCACCAAAGCCCTGGCAAGGGCCACACGTTGTTTTTGACCACCGGAGAGGGTATCCGGAGTGCGATTTTCCAGCTCAGACAATTCCATTACCTCCAAAAGCTCGGGGATAAGGTCCCTTTTTTGCCCCTTTCGCTGTGCGAATTTTAGATTCTCCTTTACGGTCATATTAGGGAACAGGGCATAATCCTGAAAAACATAGCCAATATTCCGTTTTTGAGGGGATAGACTTATCTTTTTTTCCGAATGGTACCAGGGAATGTCCTCCACTATTATGGAGCCATTGTCTGGCATTACTAAACCAGCAAGTATCCTTAGAAAGGAAGTTTTTCCTGCACCTGAAGGTCCGTACAAAGTGATGAATGCACCTTTAGGGATCACGAGATCTATGTTGAGCTCAAAAGTCCCTTCTGTTGCCTTAAGTTGCTTTTGAAAGCTGAGGTTTATCATCTCCAAAATCTTTTTAAATAACCGCCATTACTTAGATAAACAAGTAGCAACAGCCCAAAAGTTATTGCAAATAGGGTGAGGGAATAGAAATTTGCAGCCTCATAGTTGAGGGCCTCCACTTCATCATAGATAGCAATGGAGGCTACCCTGGTTCTCCCGGGAATATTACCTCCTATCATCAACACCACCCCAAATTCGCCCACGGTATGGGCAAAAGCCAAAACAATACCTGTTAAAAGTGACTTCTTAATATTGGGAAGTAAGACCTTAAATAGGATAGTTAATCTAGACTTTCCCATTACCATGGCAGCTTCAGACAGGGAAACAGGAAGGGATGACAATCCGGCCTGTATAGGTTGCACCATAAAAGGCAGGCTATAGATCATGGAGGCCACCACCAAACCTCCAAAGGAAAACACCAGTTGAATTCCCAACCAGGAGTTTAACCACTCTCCAAAGGCATTATTGGGGCTAAAAGCCACCAGAAAATAAAAACCAAGAACCGTTGGAGGCAATACCAAAGGCATACTTACAAGGGTTTCCATAATTGGTTTAATCCTGGAAGTAGTTCCAGACAACCAATAGGCCAAGGGGATAGAGACCACCAACAGGGCCAAGGTGGTGCTCAGTGCAAGTTCAAAAGTTAAGATCAGCGGTTCCCAATTCATAATGGTGATAGCATAACTTCATTTAATTTAACCATAGCAAGGACCTTGGTGCCAATTTCTAATTTCAAACTAAGAACCGCTGCTTTGCTAATGGTGGAACGAATTTCCCCTACAGCGGTCCGTATGCTGAGACAACTCAAGAGTTTACCTTGCTCAATGCTTTCTACCGTGCCTTCAATCTTATTTTGTATACTAATATGAGGCTCGATCAAATTTCCTATTACTACTTCTGTTTCTTTGAACAATAGGGCTACTTTTCTCTTTAGCGTAAGGTAAGCAGCGCTTTTTGGGGTGTCTATGACAATGGCATGCATCCGTATACCTTCTTGCAAAAAGACGGTTACCAGGGTAAGATCGCCCGAAACTTCAAGATGCTCAATATGCCCCTGTAATCTATTCATGTACCGAATATCCAAATTTTTGAAGGATGTCTTTTCCTTCTTTGGAAAAAAGATACTCATAAAAGTCCTGAGCACCTTGCTTTTTGGACATTTTGCCATTAATGATTACCACACCCTGCGGCATGGGTGCATAGGCAGTTTTATTGATCAGTATCCAACGGCCCTTATTTTTCATTTCCCTGCTCAATACCACGGCCTCGGAAGTAAAACCAATATCTGCGGCCCCAGAGCTAATAAATTGGTTGGTCTGCCCAACACTTTCACCAAATACCAATTTATTACTTAAAGGTGTTTTTAGGCCATAGTACTCTAGCACTTCCATTGCGGCCTTCCCATAAGGTGCTGTCTTGGGATTGGCCAGAGCAATATGCCGCACACTGTCTGTTTGCAAAACTTCCATGGAGGGGTTTAAGGTAGTCTCGGAGGTCCAAAGGACAAGGGCACCATATGCGTATATACTTGGTGGTCCAAGGGTCAAATTATTTGAGTGTAGTGCTTCAGGATAGGTCATATCCGCCGAAAGGAACAGATCGTATGGAGCGCCTTCCTTTATCTGAGCAAATAACTTCCCGGATGACCCTAAGATCACTTCGCAGGTATACCCACTTTCTTTTTCAAATTGCGCAACCAATTCATCAATGGCATATTGCATATTAGCAGCAACTGCGATCCTAAGCAAGGCAGCATCCTCCTTTTTTGGTTTGCATCCAAATGCAATACTTATGACAAGAGCACAACTAAGAAGTAGTATTCTGTTTCCGCTCATAGAACCCTAAGGGTTTGCATTGCATGGGGTGGTATTTTAATCATGGCAGCTTCAGATCCAACATAATACTGAAAAGAGATGGCTTCATCTCCCGGGTTCATGACCACCGTGATAAGGGAATTATCCTCGTTTATAAAGGAAGTACTCAACAGCACGCTCCTGCTGCTTACGGTACTGACACGCACCGCATTTGGTCTTACAAATTTTGAGAAGTGACCTATATAATAGTAAGAAGGCGTATAGATCAGAGAACCTGTCGATACATCTCCATGTATAGGTGAGAAGCAGAAATTGCCCACGTGGTTAGGCCCTCCCTTTTCATCCAGTAAAATATTCCAATCTGTCCAACCCACGGTACCTTTGTTAAAATCATTGATCATAGAACGACCGTAGCGTTCTGCATTTGCCCAAAACTGATATTTTTCCGAGTTGAAACCTTCAACACAACCTTCGGTAAAAAGCAGATTCTTATTGGGATACGATTCGTTTATAGCTCCTAAATTATCGAACATAGGATCACCTCCGGCCCAGGTCTCATACCAGTGAAACCCAATCCCCCAGGCATATTGGGCAGCTTCGGGATCATCAAAAATAGTATTTGCCCTGTGGGTTATAAGGTCTCTGTTGTGGTCCCACACAACGATCTTCTTGTCGCTTAATCCCTCTTTTTTCATCACAGGACCTAAATGATTCTTTAAAAAATCGCGTTCGGCTTCGGCGGTATAAATACAGGATTCCCAACGTTGTACAGCCATTGGTTCATTTTGGATAGTAATACCCCAAATGGGCATCCCCTGGGCCTCATAAGCCTTAATGAATTTAGTATAATAAAGAGCCCAGGTATCGTAGTATTCTGGCAACAGCGTTCCCCCCTGAAGCATATTGTTATTGTCTTTCATATAGGCAGGTGGACTCCATGGACTAGCATACAACATAAGCTCTCCCCCGGCGGCCTGGATAGCCTTTTTTATCATGGGGATCCTGAATTCTAAGTCGTGTTCTATAGAAAAAGAAGACAAGCTTTTATCATTGTCTTCTACATAGGTGTAGCTCCCACTGCTAAAATCACAACTGTGAATAGTTGTTCTGGCTAAGGAATAGCCAATACCGTCCTCCAGACTGTAATAAGCATTTAAGAGTTCTTCTTGTTTTGATTCAGGTAATTTTGCAAAAACTTCTGCGGAGGCATCGGTTATGGCACCGCCAATTCCAAGGAATTTTTGAAACGTATTGTTCGGATTTACAAATATGGATACCTCATTCTCTAATGGTTGACGGGCCGTCGTAAAAGATAAATTTTCTGTCTTGGTAAGACGTAAATCGGTTTCACTGGCCGTTGTATACACTTCCAGCTTTCTTTCCTTTGCGGAATACGGATTGGAAACAGATACTATGGTTTCGGGCTCCTGGGTTACTGTTTCCTTCTTATTTCCACAGCTATTAAGTATTAATGCCAGGATGATGAACGGGTATATATGTTTCATGATATTATTTTTTTCTATTCTTTTCTATTTTATAAAGCTCGTCTCCCAAGGCATCCAGAAAGGGGATGCCAATCTCGTCATATTCATAGTTATTGTCATTGAAGATGCCGTCAGAATTCACTAAAATCGTAGCGGTCACCATAAATTCTATATTATTCTTTTCATCATGGACATAGGCGCAATCCGTTAGGGTGCCGTAGGCATACCCCACTTTGTTATAGATCTTTATAAATGTAGGGATCTCCTCTTTTGAATCCCCGAAAAGCAGAAATTTTCCGTAACTGTCATAGTAATCATCCGGGTTATATCCTGCCTCTTTTGGGAGTATTTTCATAGCATTTAGCAAAAACTGTCGCTGTGATGAACTGAGATTGAATCGTTCATTTTCAGGAAAAGTCTCCGGAAATATGATTCTTTTCAGCACTCCGTGTTGTGTCTCTATGGGATAGTAGTTCTTAAGACTAAAATTAAACGGATCATGGATGAGGGAATCGTTTTCGTAATAGCCACTTCCTTTTGTAATTCCTTCCAATGGAAGTGGAGTTGCTGGAGTGTTTGTACTTCCGGCCAGGCTGGCAGTGGTACTATCATTCAGATACACAATCAGCGGTTTTGTGGTCACTTCATCTGCATTGGGAACTGAAAGTCGGTGTGAAATTCTCGCCGGACCTATATTCTTAGATTTAAAACTGTTATTGATGGCATCTTGCCCCAGGAACTCTAGTAACCGATTATTTGCATCATTGTCGCTCACTGCAAATATTTTTATGACTTCCTGTCCAAAAGTGGTTTCGAGCGTATCGCCCTCTACATAAAATGCGGTATTGATGCTGAGCCCATCAGAGGCATTGATTTTTTCCAGTGCCATGACGGCAATTGGGAATTTGACGGTACTTGCGGGATAAAAGTATTTGTTCTGATCTACCTGAAAATCAAACTCTTTAAAACGCACACTGTCTTTTTCCCGAAAGATCCTGGTAAATCGTATTTGGAGTTCATAGGGTTGAGGATCATCCATAACCTTTCGTATTCTGGGATCTTTAGAAGCTAGTGCCTGGTCCAGGGGATCATAGGATACCGGAGCGCCGGCACATCCCAAGAAAAAAAGGCAAAGTAGGACGAGAATGATCGCTGATTTTTTTCCCGGCAGACTTTTGGTAGTTGGGTTTATTGATAATTTCATTAGATCTTCAGCTGATTTTTTCTTCATAGACTTCCCCTCTATGTGGGAGGAGGGCATCTCGTATTTGCATCATTTTGATTTCTTCTACTACCATATAGGCCACAGAGTGTAATGTGGTTATATCGGCATATCCTGTAATGTTCAATGCCAGGGATTCTTTTTTGATAAAGTCGGCTAAATGACGCGCATGATGCTTGGCAGTCTCACTGGCATCCGGGCCACGAAAATCCCACAATAATTTAATTTTTCGGTTCAATACGGTTTATTTTAATATTAAGACTCGGATGTTTTGTCTTCGGCAAAGGCCTTAAAATCCTTTAAATATTTTACTGATTGTTTTTTAAAAATACCGGGCATCATGAAAGCCATTAATTTCATAAAGAAACCATTGAACTGGAATTCCGATTCCGAGATCCATTTTGAGGAATCCTCATCTATAGCCTTAAAATAGTTATGTTGAATATTATGTACCCCTTTAGCATCGTATGTAGCATGCAACTCATGGGGAAGATTTCGGGTTAAGATGGTTTCTATCAGAACTACTTCGCGCTTTCCCATTTTATAGATAAGTTCCATCCGTGACCCTTCAACTCCGGGATTTCCACTGAGATGTCTGTATGATATAAGGTCTTTTTGCCAATGTTTCAGGTTGTCCGGATTATTCAATTTTTTTAACAACTCGGAAAGAGGCAGGTGTATAACGATTTCAGTGATATATTTCATGTCACATGGCGAATGGCACCCTCTAAGGTAGTAAATTAAGAGAACTGCTACCTAAAAAACTGTTAATGAATTCATCTAAAGCTTGTTCAGGAAATTCGAATTCTTAATTTTGCGGAATGAATACCTCCTTAAAGATTCTGACCAGTGTACTCACACTTTTCGGTGCCTTACTACTTTTAGTTCTGGTAATTTCTTGTGATGGGCTCTTTAGCAAACAACCAGACTCTGAGCCTTTAGCAAGGGTTGGCAATGCTTTTTTGTATAAGGAGGATATAGAATCGCTGCTTAGTGCTTCTATTAATCAGCAAGATAGTGCTTCTATTGTTGCTAACTACATTAACAATTGGGCGATCAAACAACTGCTCTATTCCAAGGCGCAAATTAATCTGTCTGAAGATGAGATCGCCGCATTTGAGCGTTTGGTGGCCAATTACCGAATAGATCTTTATACCAGGGCGTATAAAGAAGCATTGATACTAAGAGGAGAAGACACCACTATCACAGACTCCCAGCTTCAGCGATTTTACGAAGAAGAAAAAGAGAACTTTATTTTAAAAGAAAAATTAGTGCAATTGCGTTTTGTGCAGTTGCCAAAACAGTTTTTAAACAAGGAAGAGGTCATAGAGCGCTTAAAACGTTTTGAAGGGGCAGACCAGGTCTTCCTGGATTCAATTGGGGTGCAATTCACCAAGCTCAACTTTAATGATTCTCTTTGGATCCCGGTTTCAAGGATCGTACAGGAAATCCCTCCTATAAGCTTCGATAATGAGGATCGATACTTAAAAAAATCACAATTTTTTGAATTGGAGGACTCTCTAGGGGTATATTTGGGAAAGATAGCCGATGTGCGGTCTATTAATGAGATTGCTCCATTGACATATATAAAACCTACCATCAGGCAAGTATTGTTGAACCGGCGCAAATTAGAATTTATGCGACGCCTGGAAACCGAGATCCTCGATGAGGCAGTAAAACAAAAAGAATTTGAGATATATGAAAAAGAGAAATAAAAACCTTTTAGGCCTGTTTCTTTTCGCGTTTATGGCCATTAATATAAATGCTCAGGAAGAAAATGTAGAAGAGTTACCTGTAGAAACCATGGAGGCAGAAATGACTCCTAAAACAGATACGGTAAACAATTTTAAAAAGATAAAATTAGATGGTATAGCAGCGGTAGTTGGAGACTATGTGATTCTCGATTCGGACATCGAGAAAACACTGATCGATCTTCGAAGCCAGGGGGCATCCACAGAAGATATTACCCATTGCAGCCTACTCGGCAAATTAATGGAAGACCGTTTATATGCACATCAGGCGGTTCAGGATAGTATTCTGGTTTCGGATGATGAGGTGAATGCCACCAGTGACCGGCAAATTCAGCAATTGGTGCAACAGGTGGGCTCTATGGATAAGGTTTTGGAATTCTATAAAAAAGAAACTGTAGAGGATTTTAGGGAAGAACTATTTACGATCAACAAACTGCGGATGTTGTCTGAAAAAATGCAACAGAAA
The DNA here is from genome assembly GCF_049669965.1 of Muriicola sp. Lineage (NCBI taxonomy): Bacteria > Pseudomonadati > Bacteroidota > Flavobacteriia > Flavobacteriales > Flavobacteriaceae > Muriicola > Muriicola sp. The sequence goes on from NZ_JBATLB010000011.1 coordinate 14,562, forward strand.
ATTGTGGGCGAGATTGAGGTGACCCCTGAGGAGGTACGGCAATTTTTTAAGAATATTCCGGAAGATCAGAAACCGGTATTTGGTGCGGAGCTGGAGATATCACAAATCGTAAAGACCCCCGAGATCCCGGAAGAGGAAAAACAGAAGGTGGTCAATAAATTACAAGAGATCAAAGCAGATGTGGAAGACAACGATGCCAGTTTTAGTGTAAAGGCCATTTTGTATTCACAGGATCCGGGATCTAAGTCGAAAGGAGGATTCTACAGTATGACCAGGCAGACGCCCTTCGTTAAAGAATTTAAAGATGTTGCTTTCAGTTTACAGGAGGGTGAGATCTCAGAACCTTTTGAAACAACCTTTGGCTATCATATTATATTTATTGAAAAAATCAGGGGTCAGGAATTAGACCTAAGACACATTCTGATCCAACCTGAAATACCCCAGGCAGCGGTGGATGATGCCAAGATAGAATTGGATACTATTCGTAAGCATATCATTGAAGGCAAGTACACCTTCGCCGAGGCGGCCTTGAATTTTTCGGATGAAAAAGAAACCAAAAACGATGGAGGTCTTTTGAGAAATCCAATAAATTTTGATTCCCGTTTTGAACTGACAAAGATGGATCCAACTCTGTACAATCAGGTAAGGAATCTTAAAGACGAAGAAATTTCATATCCCTTGTTAGAAGCAGACCCCAGGGGTGGTCCTCCAAAATACAAGATCCTGAAGGTAACCAACCGTTATGATGAACACGAAGCCGATTTTGCAAAAGACTATCTGAAGATCCAGGAATTGGCGCTGAGGGAAAAGCAGTATAATGCGATTAAGGAATGGATGGATGATCATATAGTGGATACCTATGTGAGCATTAATGACGCAAATAAGTCGTGCGACTTTGCGAATAACTGGGTCAAGAAATAACGTATGTCGGATGTAAAGGCCATTGAAGCATTAGGACAAAAACACCTGGCCCTTAAAAAGGAGATCGCCAAGGTGATTGTAGGGCAACATGAGGTGATCAATCAGATCCTGTTGTCTGTCTACACCGGAGGCCACTCCCTGCTTATTGGCGTGCCGGGCCTGGCAAAGACCTTAATGGTCAATACTATTGCCCAAACCCTGGGACTCGATTTTAAGCGTATTCAATTCACCCCAGACCTGATGCCCAGTGATATCCTTGGGAGTGAGGTCCTGGACCAGAACCGTACCTTTAAATTTATCAAAGGACCTATTTTTGCGAACATCATCCTGGCAGATGAGATCAACAGAACTCCTCCAAAAACCCAGGCGGCATTGTTGGAGGCTATGCAGGAAAAGGCAGTGACCATTGCCGGGGAGAGACATCAGTTATCGGCACCCTACTTTGTGCTGGCCACTCAAAACCCTATTGAACAGGAAGGTACCTATCCGCTCCCGGAGGCTCAGTTAGACCGGTTTATGTTTGCGATAGAGTTAAAGTATCCTTCTCTGGAAGAAGAAATTCAAATTGTAAAGGAAACCACAGATGATGAAGAGGCCTCTATTAAGGCACTTTTTAGTGCAGAAGAGATCCTTGCGGTTCAACATTTGGTTCGCAGGATCCCGGTTCCAAACAATGTGGTAGAATACGCTGTGAAGTTGGTAAATAGTACCCGTCCGGGAACCCCAACTTCCTCTGAATACATTAATCAGTACCTGGATTGGGGAGCAGGCCCCAGAGCCTCCCAAAACCTGGTCATGGGTGCAAAGGCTCATGCCGCGGTTGGAGGCAAATTTTCACCAGACATTGAGGATGTGCAGGCGGTTGCCATGGGGATTCTTCGCCATAGGATTATTAAAAACTACAAGGCGGAGGCCGAAGGAATTACCGAAGAAGACATTATAAATCAGTTACTGTAAAGCTTGCAACCCTTTTTTAGGGAGTCATTAATGTTCTACCTGCTCAATTAAATATCATTTTCATTTTCAATATCCCTTATTTTCCTAAAAGATTATCCTTTTTTGATAAATAAATAACACCTCTTTTATGGGGCTCATAATAGTATTGA
>NZ_JBATLB010000012.1:0-1690 GCF_049669965.1 Muriicola sp.
GGTGGTGTGAGAGGCGCACCGCAATGTCGTTAAGTTAACGTATATATACTTGATATTCAGGTGGTTAATATGTATATTACATTCATAGACATAACGAAAAAACGATGAAAAAGCATCAAAGAACACCTCAAGCTTATCAAAAGTTTGAAAAAAAAATTGACTTCTAAAGAATTTATTGCCCGCCATAGAGTCAAACAGACTGATTTCACAAGGAAACGAAGCTTACCATTCGAAAAAGTTTTTTTTCTACTCATTAACTTTTTGACCAAATCCCTTCAAGCAGAATTGGACAACCTCTTCAAAATCCTTTTAAAGAAGGAAATCCCTGTAAATGAAGTGACTAAGGGGGCATTTAGTTTGGCCCGTAAGAAGCTCAACCATGAAGCCTTCATAGAACTGGATAAAGACCAGGTTGATTACTTCTACCAAAATGTCTCTTATAAAACCTGGAACGGGTTCAGGTTACTGGGAGTAGATGGTTCTACGGTCAGATTGCCCTTCAGTGTGGAGATAGCATCAAAATATGGCATACACGACACCTCTGAGACAGGGGTTCCAATTATATATGGCCGCTTATCACAAGCGTACGATTTGCTTAATAACCTGACAGTAGATGCCCAATTATCTACCTATGGTGACAATGAGCATAACTTGGCCTTACAACATACCGACCTATTTCAATCGGGTGATTTGACACTGTATGATCGAAATTATGCTTCTTTCTGGTTGTTTGCCCTGCTGATAAACAAGCAGGTAGATTTTTGTGCAAGATTAAAAACGGGGAGTTGGAAGGTAGCAAAAGGGTTAATCGATAGTGGAGAAAAAGAAATCACAACAAAAATATACCCCAGTAAAGCCAGTGCTACAAAGTGTAAAGAATTAGGGCTGTCTACAGCTCCTATTACACTTCGCTTTATTTGTATAGAACTCTGTACTGGGGAAAAGGAAGTACTGGTCACAAGCCTGATAGGGGCAGGTGAGTATCCTAACGCGTGCTTTTCTGAGTTGTACTCGTTTAGGTGGCAGGCAGAGGAATCTTATAAGGTGATGAAATCAAGGTTGGAAATCGAGAATTTCAGTGGAAAAAGCTGTTTGGCGATAGCTCAGGATTTTTATGCGAAAATATTTTCCTGCAACCTTACTGCCATCCTTGTCTCTGCCACAGATGAAATGGTCAAAGGGGTAATTAAAAAAAGGGGAAGAAATTATAAGCCCAACTTCACACAGGCACTTAATCGGATGAAAAATAGCATCGTTTTACTGTTTTGCAGGGAAATAGAAATAGTAGAAGGTTATTTAGAGGAACTCACAAATCTATTTGCTGCTAATTTGGAAGTAGTACGTGCCGACAGGCATTTTGAAAGAAACTTTAGGAAAAGTAAACGGATATACCCAATGGCTTACAAGAACGCTTTCTAACCAAAATCAAATCCTATCTTAATGCGCTACATCAATCATCGGATTGGTATGGGATACCTACGCCCTGTTCATTGCTACTATACCGTAGTTATACAATATGAAATCAAAATTAGTGAGGCAAGGTCTTGATTTATCCGTTTTGTAACCGTGTATATAAGACTATGTAGTAAGAACTAACGCTAAGTTTCCTTAACTCAACGACATTGGGGTGCGCCTCTCACACCACCAAGCGTACCGACCCCGTAATTGGCGGAATGTTGTCGATATTCTG
>NZ_JBATLB010000013.1:0-2923 GCF_049669965.1 Muriicola sp.
TGAATCCGCTACCCATCTTACAGGCAGATGCTACCAAAATGCATCAACTATTTCAAAATTTGATCAGTAATGCCGTTATTAATATTGACAAGGCAGAGGGTATTGTAGCCATTGATGTTACCGAGAAAAAGGACCATTGGGAATTCTATATTAAAGACAATGGGACGGGAATCCCAAAAGAATATCATGAAAAAATATTTAAGATCTTTCAGTCCATTGGCACGAAGGAACGCTCCACCGGGATAGGCCTTTCCATTGTTAAAAAGATCGTGGACCTTTATGACGGAGAGATCTGGTTAGATAGTACGGTTGGAGAAGGAACTACTTTTTATTTTACCTTAAAAAAATAAGGATGGAGCAGCCAAATTTGACATACATAGAGAAATTAGCTGGGAACGATGAGGTTTTTAAAAATAAATTTATTGCTATCTTAAAGGATGAATTTCCGATCGAAAAAGAAGAATATTACAACTCACTCAATGCCTCAAAAACAAATGAGACGGCATTGATAGTTCATAAATTAAAACACAAGCTCAATATTTTAGGTCTGGAAGAAGCATATGGCCTGTCTGTGACCTATGAAGAAGAGCTAAAAAAAGGAGATACCAGCCTAGCACCTAAATTTACAAGCATTTTAGATACTATAGAATCCTACCTAAATACCATTTAAACATGACCTGTATTATTATTGACGATGAAGCTGCTGCCAGGGCTATTGTAGCCCAGTTATGTACTTCGTATCCTGAATTGGATGTTATTGAAGAGTTTCCCAACGCTATAGATGCTATTAAGTTCCTGAATCAGCAGACGATAGATCTTGTTTTTCTGGATATCCATATGCCGGGGTTCACCGGATTCGATTTTGTTCAAACACTTAAGAATCCTCCTAAAATTGTTCTTACCACTTCCGATACCAATTTTGCCATTGAGGCATATGAGTATGAAGCTATTGTAGATTATCTGGTAAAACCTATCTCACCGGAACGGTTTGCAAAATCTATTCAAAAAGTAAAGAATTCCTTGGAGAAACAACCTGCATTAAGCGCTTCTGAAGGGAATACATCCGGGGTTGGTGAAGATCTGTATATCAACATAGACAGACGACTAATTAAGCTAACCTTTGATGAGATCTTGTTTATAGAGGCAAAAGGCGATTATATAGATGTGAAGACCACAAAAGAGACCCACAGGGTCCATAATACTTTAAAGAAGATCAAGGAAAAGCTTCCGGAAGAACTTTTTTTGCAGATACATCGATCGTTTATTATCAACTTTACTAAGATCAGTGATATTGAAGATAATAGTGTCCTCATTGAAAAGAATGTGATCCCTATTAGCAGGTCTAACCGACCCGAGTTGATGCGACGATTAAACTTGTTGTAAATTTTACTTCAGGGCAAGAAGTTTCTTATTGAATAAAGGTGCCTTTGTAATTGCCCACTTTACTTTAATTCCGATCTCAGTGAATTCAAAGCCGGCTGCGGTGGCCGAAGCAATATTGCTATACTTTCCGTATAGATCAACCCCCAACCTATTGGTAAATTGATGCTTTAATTGTGCCTCTATCCTAAAGATGGCAGACTGATCGTCACTTTCTACCTTTTGAAAGCCTGTTGCTCCACTTAGCATATACCTCGTCTTTTCTGAGAATGATCCTCTGATATCGGCGAAAACCTCCGTGGCGTGATACTGCTCCGGACTAAAATAGATACTTGGCAGCTGGTCTTTAAAAGCAATATATTGATAGTTGACCCCAACCTTTAATACCGGACTTTTCAATACATTATAATATAAGGAGGTAAAGATCAGATTCCTGGTATTACCATCGGTTTGCCTTGTATGCATTAGCTGGGTATACCATCCCAAATTAAAATTCGAACTTACATTATAATTAAGGCCATAATGATTCATGACGATCTCACGCTCTATAAGGTCTGCATTAAAATTCTGAACTTCTCTCTGATACCCTATCTCCAAATTCTGAAGTCGCATTGGTTGTAATTGAAATCGTGCATCCAGGATGGGTTGGGTATATGATCTGTCTCCAAAGCTGGCGTTATTAAATCCGATGACAGTTTTTAATTTGGTCTGCGGGAACACTTTGTACTCAGCACCGGCCAATACAACATGTGAAGTAGCCTTGTTCTGAGAAATGGTATTTTCCGTATTCCTGAACTGATATGAAAATGTTGTTCTGAATTTTGTCGAAAACGGCAGGCTGCCACTTATCTGATTTCCAACTGCTACATTTTTACCATTATCAAAGGTGTAAAAGGCTTTCTCCTCCAGCATAGGCGTATGCAGTGAATTCAATTTCTCTACAAATCCCTGGGCATCTGCCTGGTTTTCGTAATGCGATAAAGTTTTATAAGCTGCCTCATAGGCAGGTATGATCCTGTCTGAAGCAAACAAGGCATTTGCCATTCCCAGGTTCCCATCAAAGGACGTACTATCATTCAATAGAATAGCATCATAGGAGTCAAGACTGCTCTTAAAATTGGCTGTATACATTCCTAAGGTTGCTCTTAGTGCTTTTACCCAATTCTGGTTTGGCGCGCTTTTTTCCAAACTGTCTATTTGTTTATCTGCTTCCCTATACTTGCTATTCCAGATCAGGGCCTGAATATACCGTTCATTCGTCTGGTTCGCTAGTACGCTATCATTGACCGTTGCAACCTTAGTTCGTGCAATACGTGCTATATTCAATGCTTCTTTATCATTTTTTCCGATATGTGAGGCAAGTGCAATACCATTAAGCGCTACAATAGAGTCTAACGGGTTCTTTACCAATTGTAAATAAGCGCTTTTTGCACGTTCTGAATTTTTGGTGATCAAATACAGATTGGCAAGATTTAGCAGTGTTTCTTTGTCCTCCGGAAAATCAATGAATATTTCATTTAATAATTGCTCCGCGATAGTATAC
>NZ_JBATLB010000014.1:0-2223 GCF_049669965.1 Muriicola sp.
CCTAAACGCCCTTGCTGATGAATACCTTAGGCTGGCTTATCACGGCCTGCGTGCCAAGGACAAAAGCTTTAATGCCACGCTGGAAACCCATTTTGATGAGACAATCGGGAAAGTGAACGTGGTATCACAGGATATAGGCCGGGTGATCCTGAACCTTATTACCAATGCCTTCTATGTGGTACAGAAAAAAAAGGAGCAACACCCTGAAGACTATGAACCAACGGTAACGGTTAGTACAAAGAGAACAAAAGATGGCGTCAAAATTAGCGTAAAAGACAATGGAAATGGCATTCCCGAAGGGATCAAAGAAAAGATCTTCCAACCGTTTTTTACTACTAAACCTACAGGACAAGGCACAGGCCTGGGCCTTAGCATGAGCTATGATATTGTGACCAAGGGCCACGGAGGAAATTTAAAAGTAGAAACAGAAGAAGGTAAGGGAACAACATTTTATATTAACTTACCAGTAAGTAAATGATTATGAAAAGACCAACCACCTTTAAGCTTCACTTAGGCATCTATATGCTAATATTTCTTTTTCTTGCCGCTTGTAATGGTAGCAGGGAAGCGCCCCCTTTTCCGAAAACAGAAAGTGAATTCAAACAACCTCTTACCAAGAAGTTTGAATTTACCAAAGAAGACACCATTGTCTGGAAGACTAAAAAAACAACTCCTTTTAACAAGCTGCCTGTGAAAAAATTCCGTTGGGATCAGTTAGCTGCCAAGCCAATAGATATTGGCTTGCCCATTCCATACAACGGCAGGGGTGAAGAAAAACCCTTTAGTCTGGAAAGCCTGCCCTCTATGCCTTTTAATTTGGATAGCTTACCACAAGCAACGCTAACCATTAAGACAAAAGGTTTAGGAGATCCTGAAATTGTTGAAGCAGGTCCCTTCACAGATCTTCCCGGGCTAAGCAGAGGTGTTGTCAGAGCTAGTCTCGACATGGGACTTCCAACTGAAATTTTTAGTTTACTAAAAGACAGCAATGGTATGTTGTGGATGGGCATGCAGGGACAAATTGCCAGATACGATTCAAACACCTTAGAAATCTATGCTTTAGAACAGGGAATCGCTAGTGCCACGATAACTGGCTTATTTGAAGATTCTAAAGGTAGGCTATGGATTTCAAATAGTTTGGAAGGCACAACTATACTTGATTTTGAAGCCAAACTGATTTATGAAATAACTAGTGATTTGCCCAATATAAGTGGCAATAGCATCATTGAAGCAGCTGATGGTAAATTCTGGTTATCAAATCTAAGAACAGGGTATGACATTATTGATCTGGAAGAAAAGCTGACCTACCGTTTTACCCCTAATGAAGGTCTTTTGGGCGTATTCAATGTTAAACTATATCAGGACAAAAAAGGGATTATTTGGCTTCCATCCAGCGGGGGTGTAAACATCATTGACTTAGAGTCTGGTAAAAATATGCAGTTGACCACAGAGAACGGCCTTCCTGGACTATTTACAGCAGGCTTTTTTGAAGACAACCAGGGAAGGCTATGGATTGCCAATCAAGGTGGAGGCATTGTCTTAAATCCGGAAAGAACATCATTATCCATATATTCTTTTGGCAGTTTATTTCAAAAGGGAAGTCAGATAACCGGGGTGTTTCAGGATTCCTCTGGCAATTATTGGTTCGGGGGAGGCGATGGAGTACTCTATCTCTTAGATGAAAATATGAAACAGATAGAAAAAATAAATCTATCTAACAGGCCTTCTCAGGCGGCGATACATTATGAAGAGGATGCAAGCGGCCAGGTCTGGACAGTAATGCCACAGGGTGGGCTTTATAAAATTGACCTACATACTGCCAGACCGGGGAATTTCACCATTGAAGATGGCTTGACCAGTAATTCAATTTGGCACACCTTAGAAGCAAGAGATGGTAAAATATGGATAGGAGGTTATGAGGGTATTGAGATCTACGATCCGGAAACCAGAACTATTAAACATTTAGGGGAAACTGAAGGTTTGGTCAATGATAGGAATAGCCGGTTAAATGAAGATTCTGAAGGGAGAATTTGGGCCGTTGGTAGTAGGTTTGGTATAAGTATCATAGACCCTGTTAAACAAACGATTCAACAACTTACTTCTGTTCAAGGATTGGAGACAGACAATATTTCTGATATTTTAGAAGACACCAATGGGCGGTTTTGGATGGGTGGTGATCAAGGAGAAGTATTACTGCTAGATGAAAAGAAATCAGATCTAAAC
>NZ_JBATLB010000015.1:0-6486 GCF_049669965.1 Muriicola sp.
TAACTGATCTACATGCTTCTTGAGGGAATTTATATGGTCTTTGAGGTATTTTTCCTGCAACTCTTCATCTCCGTTCACAAAGCGCTCATAGTCCGTCAAAGATACCTTTGAATCTATGATCATTTTCTTTCCATCGGGCAGGTTTATCACCACATCTGGTAATACTCTGCTGCCATTTTCTTTTGTAAAGCTTTGTTGTACCGTATACTCCCTGTCTTTTTCCAAACCCGATTTCTCAAGAACCCGCTCCAGGACAAGTTCGCCCCAGTTACCCTGCATTTTACTGTCTCCTTTTAGGGCCTTGGTAAGATTCTCGGCCTCTTTACTAATCTTAATGTTTTGATTTTGAAGGTTCAGGAGTTGTTCTTTGAGGGCAGAATGAATGCTGATGTTTTCCTTCTGACTATCTTCTACTTTTTTCTCAAAGAGCTGAATTTTGTCTTGAAGCGGACTCAGAATATTCTTGATATTCTTCTGATTCTGCTCTGTGAATTTAAGGCTTTTCTCCTCCAGGATCTTGTTGGCCAGGTTTTCAAATTCTTTAGTGAATTGCTCCTGTAACTTGGAAACCTCCTCTTTTTGTTCCCTGTTTTTTAGCTCTAAATTCTCCATGTCTGCCCCCAGGCGGGTGAGCTGCTGACTAAGGTTAGCATTGTCTTGTCGTAATTGTTGGGTGATTTCTTTTTCAGCATCCAGGCGCTCTTCCAGGCCCACGAGATTGACCCGCAACTGTTTTTCTCGTTCTTCCAGAGTACTTTGGGACGACCTTCTTTTCAATCGTTCAATGTAATTTCCCAGAAAAAACCCCAGTAAGGCAGCGAGAATTGAAATAATTGCCGTGATAACAGCCGTGTTCATCTTTTGTTTTATTTATAGTAAAGATAGGAGTTTAGGCTTACATAGCAGGAAGGGTCTTGCTCAGTTTTTTACTTTAAAAGAACCAGTTTTTGTATCAAAGCCTATAAGGTCTGAAGGGAATAATCCCTGGAAACTACTATCTTCTATTAGTTCACAAGGGGTGCCGAAATGAGATTCAGGATGGTCAAGGATCAGCATCTTATCACATAGTTGAATCGCGAGATCAATTTCGTGCGTGGTGTAAATCACCGTCTTTTGTAATTCATGAGCAATTTGTTTCATAGTCTTTAAAACGAGCACTTTGTGATAAAGATCGAGGTGGGTGGTGGGCTCATCCAGTAAAATTATTGGGGTATCTTGCGCCAGCGCCCTTGCTATAAGTACTTTCTGTAGTTGCCCATCACTCAATTCAAAACATTTTCTGTCCTGGACAGACTCTAAACCAATCTTTCGAATGGCCTCCTCAATGATTAAAACATCCTCATTGGTTAAGAGCCCCAGCCAGTTGGTGTAGGGTTGCCTGCCCAGACCAATGAGTTCTTTCACTGTTAGATTTTTACTTGCCAGGGGATCGGTGAGCACCACACTCATTTCGGTGGCTAGGGCCAATCCGGTTAAAGATTCCAAAGGTTCACCATTGATTAGAATGGCTCCTTCCAAGCTTGGCTGAACTCCTCCTAAGGTCCTGAGTAAGGTAGATTTTCCTATGCCATTGACGCCAATAATTGAGGTGAATTCTCCTTTTTTCAAGGAGAAGTTAAGATCACGGACAATCACTTGGTTTTCTTTGTGCTTACCAGGGTAGCCTATACTTAAATCAATAACTTCTAAGGTAGATGTCATCTATATATGGAGGGTGAATTTATTTTTAATAGCTGTTTGCTAAGGTACTTATAATCAAATAATAATCGTAGGCTTACTAATCAACTTCCTGCGTATTAAAAGATCATTTTTCGTTTTCTTACCAGAAGCCAGATAACCACGGGAGCCCCTATAATAGAAGTTATGGCGTTGATAGGCAGGACATAGGAGGAAGAAGGCAGCTGAGCGATCGTATCACAAATCAGCAAGAGTATTGCCCCATAAATTAGCACGCCCGGCACCAGAATCTTATGATCTGTGGTGTTAAACAATTGCCTGGTTAAATGAGGTACTGCCAACCCAATAAAAGCAATAGGTCCGGCAAAGGCGGTGACCGAACCGGCGAGCAATCCGGTAGCAAGAATGATCAAAAATCTCGCTTTTTGTATCCTTACTCCAAGACTCTTCGCATAGTTCTCGCCTAAAAGCAAGGCGTTTAAGGACTTAATAGACAGAATGCTCAGCAATAGACCAAGCATGCATATAAAGGCCAACAAGAGTACCTGAGAGCTACTTAGATTTCCCACGGTACCAAAGGACCAGTAGATGTATTGTTGGAGTTCATCTGCATTTGCAAAATAAGAAAGTACCGTAACTACTGCTGCCGTTATGCTTCCGAACATTAAGCCAATGATTAGTAGGGCCATGGTGTCTTTTACCTTTTGTGCCATCGCGATGACGGCTAACAATACCAGGATACTGCCTGCACTGGAGGCTATGGCCAATGAAATATCATTTACCAGCATGATGCTGGCAGAAAAGATCCCACTTCCCATAATAAGAAAGGCGGCACCTAAACTTGCACCAGAACTTATGCCCAGCACAAAAGGTCCGGCGAGCGGATTTCGGAATAAGGTCTGCATCAATAAGCCGCTCAGGGAAAGGCCGCTACCCACCAGAATAGCCGTGAAGGCTTTTGGCAGCCTGTATTCCCAAATGATGTAAGACCAGGACTCATTAGTACTGGTATTGGTAAATAATTCCTTGAGGGTAGATAAAAAAGGAATCTGAACGGATCCAAAGCTAATATTGATCCCAAAGCTTATAACAAGGAGGCCTAATAATAATAAAAATCGATATGGGTATGTGCCTTTCAATTATTGCAATGGCTTAAAGAAAAATAATGTGTGTTCCGGTAAAACTTCCGGATGAAAGATATGGATTAGGTCCTTTAGTATCAAATCTGGTCTGTTAGGGCCTAGTTCGAAAAATAGTAGGCCTCCTGTATCACCTTTGGTACTGGCGTAGGTATAGACCTTTTTACGTTGAAATGGTTTGAATTGAAGGTAGTGTGCGTTGGCCCGCTCCAATTCGTTGTAGGAAGTGAATTGGGAGGGTGACACCCAAAAATCTGCCTGGTTTGCCTTTTCCAAAACGCTTTCAAGGCTGAGAGACAGGCTGCCGGTTTCCACAGAGTTGGCCCATAAATACTGAGCATTGGCATCTTGGATGAATTGGGCGGCCCAGCTGTTTCCGCCCGGGGCATACCAAACATCCTTATACAGCGCCCCACTCATTACGGAAGGTCTTGAAGTCGAATTTTGTGCCAGGATTGCAGCCTGTTCATACTCCCTGGCAATTGAATCGAATAGTATCTCTGCCTTCGCCTCCATCTGGAAGAATGGCGCAAAGAATTTGATCCATTCTGCCTTTCCTAAAGGTGTCTGTTCTGTCCAGTCGCCGTTGTAAACTACAGGGATACCCGATCTTTTCAGGGTTTCGTAGGTTTTATTCTCAGAGGAAATACTGAAGCCCACCACCAATTCAGGATCTAGACGGAGCGTCATTTCCGTATTCATCATCTCATTGTTCCCAAGATCTATCACTTTGCCCCTGGAGACCCTTTCTCTGGTGTATTCTGAAGAAATGTAATCCGTGCCTGGAAACCCGGACAATCTATCGGCAACCTCAAGGGCTTCGAGTGCAGGAATGTGTGTTGTTGAAGTAACTACCAGATTTTCTACAGGTACCGGAATAACTGCATCGAATTGGGAACTGTCAATCTCTAGGTTTGCCATCATTTCTTTTGGTACCAGAGCGTAGGTAAACTTTTTATCTGCTCCCGGCCAGGGCGAAATTACTGTGATGACGGTAATGCCATCTGCAGTTTTATGTAATTCAAAGCCTTTGGCATAGGATATGCGTTGTTCTGAATTGGCGAGAAATCCGACGGACTGTTTATGCTCGCTATTTTCCGAATTCTTGCACCCATAAAGGCCTGTCAACAGAATAAAATACAATAGGATTCTCATGGATGTATTGTCAGCAATTGCAAAAGTAAGCTTAAATATAAGGAGACTAAAAAAATGGCGAATTTGTTTATCTTCGCTTCCGAAGTTTGGTTGCTGACTATGTAATTAGTCAGCATTAAAAGGGAATCCGGTGTAAATCCGGAGCTGTTCCCGCAACTGTAAGCTCAGTAGTTCTTCCATAGGAGGAACTATGTTTGACTTCTCTTCAATACCACTGTCTTTTTGCTTAAAAGATGGGAAGGTGGAAGTCAAAACGCAAGTCAGGAGACCTGCCAGGTTCAAAAAACGATGTATAACTTTCGGGATAAAAGTTAACGTATGCATACCTCATACGCAACTCCGATTTTAGGATTGTAATTTCATGGTAAGAAAATTATGCAAGACCTTTGTTCTTCTGTGTATTAGTAGCTCGCTATACGCGCAACAAGATTTTAAAGACTCCACGAAGATCCAGGAACTGGACGAAGTGGTGGTGAGCGATACCAGATTTCCCATTCGAAGAGAAAATTCCGGTAAAACGGTTATCAGAATAGGTCCTGAAGAGCTTGCGGAAAGTGGAGGAAGATCGCTGCCGGAGATCATCAATACTAAAAGCGGGATAGAGATATCAGGAAGTCGCGGCCGGCCTGGAGAAATTCTGGGAACTTTTATCAGGGGCGGACGCGGGAAACAAGTCATTGTTGTGATCGACGGGATACGGGTTTCGGATCCGTCATCCTTCTCTCAGGAGTATGATCTGCGCCTGTTGCCAACCTCAAGTATAGAATCTGTTGAGATCATTAAAGGGGCCTCTAGTGTGCTATATGGGGCAAATGCAGCTACGGCGGTTATTAACATTACTACGAAAAACGCCTCAGATCGCAAATTAGCGGGTACCTTCCAGTCTTCCTCGGGTAGTAACCAAACAACAGATGAGCAGCGGTATAGACCTAATTCATTTGCCAATAGTGCCAGGATAGACGGAACAATCGACAAATGGGAGTATTCCCTTGGATTCAGTCACCGGTTTGTAGATGGAATGTCCTCCATTCAAACAGAAACAAATGAAGAGGATCCATTTTCTACGGTACATACGGATATTAAAATCGGCTATCAATTCAGCCCAGCGATCAAGACAAATTTTTACGGTAGTCAGACCTTACTCAGATCCGCCTATGATGAATCCTTTGGTTTGGCAGATGCACCGTACACATTTAATAGCAAACAAGAAAGGTTAGGTTTAACCTCCGTATTTTCTTATGGCAGGGGATCTACCACCTTAAATATTGCCTATGCCTCGTATGATTCAGAGAATTTTAGCAATTTTCCAGGGTCATTCCGAGGACAAAATGTGATAGGAGATCTATTCAATAAAAGTACCATGGGAAAATTTCTTCTGATTACCGGGGTTAATTACAATCTTGAAAGAACAGAATTTGAAGACTACAGGCAGTTTGTATTTGTAGATCCCTATGCCTCTCTTGTATTTCTAGAAGGAGATGGGTTTCAGGTGAATGTAGGTGGCCGACTCAACAATCACTCCGAATACGGTAGTAAATTTGTGTATTCTATAAATCCAAGTTATGCCTTACTCAATGAAAAAGGGTATCTCAAATTTCTTGGAAGTTTTGCCACGGCCTATGTTACACCTTCTTTAACCCAGCTTTTTGGACAATTTGGTGCCAACCCGGAACTTAAACCCGAATCTAATAGAACCATGGAAGCTGGTACGGAATATGCGATTACCGGGAAATTGAGGACCAGCGTGCTTTATTTTAACAGAAAGGAAAGAGACTTTGTATTTTTTGACAATGCCAGTTTTCAATATGACAATGCGGCGAATACCATCAGCGCAAAAGGGATGGAAGTGGAAATAAAATGGCAGGCTGCAAACTCGGTAACCGTGGAGGCAAATTATACGTTCACGGAAAGAACGGGAGATAGTGCTATTCGTATCCCCAAACACAAGGTAAACAGCTCCATAGGCTATCAGCTGAGTAATTCCTGGCGTGCAGCATTGAGTTATGGGTACACCGGAGCAAGGCGAGATACAGATTTTGGGACCTTTGAGGAAGTGGCCTTAGATGCCTTTGGATTACTTGGTTTTTATACCTCTTATGATGTTATTCCGGATAAATTTTCCGTTTTTCTGAATGGTGACAACCTGCTCAACAAATCCTTTACGGAAGTAATCGGATTTAATACCAGAGGGAGAAATATTCAAATGGGATTCACCTTGAATTTATAGTGAGCCAACTTGTCCTAAATACAGAGTAGTTTATTTTTTAATGGAAGGTACATCTCCGATCATCACATTTCTCAGGGGATCAAAGAGGTCAGAATCGGCAAAGGCTCTCGCAGGTATCTTAACCGTAAAATCGCGTTTTCCTGAAGCACCTGTTATTTCTTCTATGGCCCGGGCCAGCAGCGGTTCATTTAAATCTCCAAGGGTACCCAGATTAAGCAGATCTTCTTCTAGTTCTATTTCTGGGACCAAGCCGGAGGTAAATTCTGAAAATCCCACAGAATTTTCATA
>NZ_JBATLB010000016.1:0-1895 GCF_049669965.1 Muriicola sp.
CATTTGTAGTTTCCATGAAAATAACAGTGTCCTTTGGAATTTGCTGCCAGGATCTTATACCCGTTCCTGGCACAATTCTATAAGCACCCCATTCGTGGTTTTGGGGTGCAAAAAGGCCACCCATTTATTGTCAGCCCCCCTTTTGGGTTCTTCGTTGAGCACCACAAAGCCTTCTTTTTGTAGTCGGGCTATTTCTGCCTTAATATCATCTACTTCAAAAGCAATATGATGAATGCCCTCCCCCTTCTTTTCTATAAACTTGGCAATGGGGCTGTCTGGCGTAGTGGCTTCCAGCAATTCTATCTTATTGGGGCCCGCCAGAAAAAAAGAGGTTTTAACCCCTTCTGAGGCCACTTCTTCCATCTTGTAATGCGGTGTTCCAAACAATTTTTCAAATAAACGGTTAGATGCTTCCAGATCTTTTACCGCTATGCCCAGATGTTCTATTTTCTTCATCGTTTTGTGCTCTTATTCAAAAATACACTTTTAGGCGTATTTTTTGCTTCAATTCGTTCAGATGTAAAAGCCTGAATCGTATAAAGCCCCTAGGTTATTTATTCAGAAAGTGCGGGAATAATTTTGACAATCAGTGCATTCCACTCAAAGAAATCTTTGCTTTTTTACAATAATTGGTCTAGTAAGATGTTTTAAATACATCTATATGTAAGATTTTTCTATCTTTCTTGTAGGTGTATAAAATATTCTTTAGGCCAAAAACATTAGAATGGTTAAGACAACTATCCCACTTTATGATTTCCCAGTCCCCGTGGCACTTCTAGATAACGACCTTAAGTTTGAAAGTTTTTCTCAACTCCTGCTCCATACCCTCAAGCTCGATTCCTCCATTAAAGGGAAATCTTGTCTCGAACTACAGCATCTTCTTCCGAAAGAACTGTTTATGGACCTGCAACTGTCCAAAGAGGGGATTAGCAAGAAATCTGAACCAACACGATTCGCAGATCCCATGGGGGAAGTAGAATGGTTTCAATGGCAAATAAATCCCTACCAGAATGGAAAAAATGAGGTGGGCAGTATAATGATAATCCTGGAGAAGGTTACGGAGCAAATGTTAGGCAAAGATCTTCATATTAGGGCAGAACAAATGGCCAGGGTAGGTGGATGGATTTTGGACTTAATAAAAAATAAGATCTACTGGTCTGCCATGACCAAAGAAATCCATGATGTGCCTGAAGATTTTGAACCGAACCTGGAAACGGGGATCAACTTTTATAAAGAAGGCTTCAGTAGGGAGACCATAACTAAACTGGTAAAAGCCGGAATGGAAAAAGGAACTCCTTGGGATACAGAGCTGATAGTGATTACTCAAAAGGGGAAAGAGATCTGGGTACGCGCCAAAGGAGAACCCGAGATGATTGATGGAAAATGCATCCGCATTATTGGAACCTTTCAGGATATTGACAGCCGTAAACGTGCGGAAATTGAAAAAAACAAAATTAGCAAGCGTCTGGAAATAGCCACAAATGCTGCCAAGATTGGCATTTGGGATTTCGATATTGTCAATAATGTGTTAGAGTGGGATGATAACATGTACAAAATCTATGGTATCCCCAGAGAAAAATTTAGCGGTGTTTATGAGGCCTGGGGTGCAACCGTGCATCCTGAAGACAAGGATTGGTCAGCGAAAGCTGTGGAAGATGCGATAGCCGGAAAACAAAAGTTAGATATGAATTTCCGTATCCTATGGCCGGGTGAAGATATTCACTGGATCCACGGCGAAGCTACGGTATTACACGATGCTGAAGGGAATCCTATAAAAATGATCGGGTGTAATTGGGACATTACCACCCAGAAGCAGACCGAAGATGAAATGCAACAACTGCTAAATACTACCACTTTCCAGAATGAAAGCCTCTTAAACTTTGCCCATATTGTTT
>NZ_JBATLB010000017.1:0-34354 GCF_049669965.1 Muriicola sp.
TGGGGGAATAAAAAACACTGGCAATATCTGCGGCTTGCAACGTTTTCTGATACTGCACAAGAAAATCGGCATTCAGGCTGCTGTAGGTGTGTAATTCTAAACAGGCCACAAGTTTTTTAGAAGGGTATTGTTCTTTGACAGCTGCCGTTGTTGCGGCCACCTTACTTGGCGAATGTGCGAAATCTTTAAATAGGATTGATGAAGTACCCTCTCCTAATTTTTCCAACCTTTTGGAGGCCCCGTCAAAAGAACCAATTGCCTGGTAAAAATCATCTTCGTCTATCCCTATTTGCTGACAGATCCATTTAGCACCCGCAATATTGCTAAGATTGTGTTTCCCAAACACATTGATTGGCAAAGGACCTTCTGTTGTTTCCAAAAAAGTTTGGCCCCCAGATATGTGGTATGGGGGAGTACGGTAAGGGAATCTGCGGATAGAATTTTCTGTGTTTTGCACTATTGCATCCACCTCTTTATCTTCTTCATTATAAGTGATGCTTCCGCCGTTTACGATACTATCCACAAAGATTTTAAACTGATCTACGTACATATCATATGTTGGGAACACATTCATATGGTCCCAGGCTATTCCGCTTATCAGGGCAATGTTGGGCTTATAAAGATGAAATTTTGGTCTTTTATCTATTGGGGAAGACAAATATTCATCACCCTCCAGCACTATAAAATCGTTTTCTTCAGTGAGATGTACCATTCGGTCAAAACCTTCTAATTGCGCACCAACCATAAAGTCGACCGCTTTCCCATGATATTTAAGTACGTGCAGGATCATGGAGGTTATGGTTGTTTTGCCATGACTCCCTCCAATAACTACCCGGGTCTTATGCTTGGATTGTTCATAGAGAAATTCGGGATATGAAAATATTTGCAATCCTAGTTCCTGAGCTCGGAGTAACTCCGGATTATCACTTTTTGCATGCATCCCAAGAATGACCGCGTCTATGTCCTTACTTAATTTTTCAGGATACCAACCAAAGGCCTCCGGGAGTAAGCCTTGTTTGGCTAACCGGGTTTTGGAAGGCTCATAGATCACATCATCGCTTCCTGTTACTTGGTATCCTTTATCGTGAAGTGCCAGGGCCAGGTTGTGCATGGCACTTCCTCCAATGGCTATAAAATGAATTTGCATGCTGTCTACATATTTGCGGTAAAGATAGGCATTGAAAAGTGCATCCCAAATCATTGTATCCTAGGGAAACTTTCTATCTTAGTGAACCTTTAAAAACGCAGTGGGTGGAACAGAAAATCAACATACATGAAACTGCTTTTGTTACGGCCTTTTTCAGGGCAAATGATGCTAATCTGAGCAAAGATCGTTACGCCCGGTTGTGGGAGAACGAAAATGTTGCCAGGCATGCAAGGAGTTACAGCAGTGCGGTATCTCCCTATGAGGGAACGGCACATTGCCTTCGCAACCGATATTTTTACGATACACTCACGGATGTAATTGAAAAAGAGAATGTAGACATACTGTTTAATTTTGGATGTGGCTTTAGTATGTATCCATTTTTACTTGACGCCAAATTACATTACATAGAAATAGACACGGCAGATGTGATAGCTTATAAAAAAGAAAGAACCCTGGCCTGGCAAAAAAACGGGATGCTTCCATTGAGAAATATCACGTTTATGGAAGCCGATTTCAATGCTCCTTCCCTCCAGGACCTCTATGAGAAGCTTGCCAGCATCAAAGGAAACCAGAAGTCTGTTATATTGCTGGAGGGGGTGTTGTTTTTTCTGGGAAAGGGCGATACCAAAAGGCTTTTTGAACTTTTTAACAAATTACAGGGACCCGGTGAATTTGTGGGCAGTGTTTCCTTTGAACCTTCTTTGGAGAAACAAATGGTCTTTCAAAAACTAATTGATTTTGTTGAAGGAAACCTTCAGAAGAATCAGCAATTCAACTATCAAACGGTGCCGGTTTCATTTTATACAAAAATAGAAGGGTATACGCTCTTAGAACATCAGCATACCAGTAGCCTCACAGCCCAGTATTTACCCGATGTAAAAATATCCTCAGAAGATATCTTAAATGAGCATATGTACCTTTTAAAAAAGACCCTAAATAGCTAAGTTATGCATATACATTTATCAGAAATAGAGCCAAAGGAAATTATGCCGGGATACCACGGTAAAATGGTCCATGGAGAAACCATGACCCTGGCCTTCTGGGAAGTAGAACAAGGTGCCACCGTGCCGGAACACCAGCATGTAAATGAACAGATCATGCACGTGCTCGAAGGCAGGTTTGAGTTTACAGTGGCAGGAAAGACCAGGGTGTATTTAGCGGGCGATATTGTGGTCATACCCACGGATACCCCACACAGTGGCAGGGCCCTTACAGCATGCAAGCTAATGGACGCTTTTAGCCCGGTTAGAGAGGCCTATAAATAATTTGGAACTATGAACCTAACATTAGAAGGTAAAAAAGCCCTTATAGGTGGCAGTAGCAGGGGGATTGGACTTGCCATAGCGCGGCAATTGGCAGAAAGCGGCGCAAGTGTTACAATAATGGCTCGCAGTGAGCAAAAGTTAAAGCAACTGGTATCTGAACTAGCCGCGGAGGTAGCAGGGCAACGTCATCAGTTTCTGGTAGTAGATTTTAACAATTTTGAGGAATACAAGAAGACCATTGATCGTTATTTTAGGTTGAATCAGGTAGACATCCTGGTAAATAACACTCAGGGACCTGAGGCGGGTACACCGCTAGAGCAGGATATTACTGCTTATCAGCAAGCTTTTGATGTCTTGTTCAAATCTGTTGTCTACACTACCCAATTGGCGCTGGAACATATGAAGGCAAAAAGTTGGGGAAGGGTAATCAATGTGGCCTCTGTTTCTGTAAAGGAACCCCTATCCTATTTGGTCCTTTCTAATACCATCAGAGCCGCTGTAGTTGCCTGGGCCAAAAGCCTGGCTACCGAGGTAGGGCCTTTTCACATTACCGTAAATAATATCCTGACGGGATATTTCGACACCGAAAGGCTATCGGAACTCAATCAGAAAAAGGCTTTGCAGCAAAACATACCAGTCTCCGAAGTGAAAGAATATATGAAGGCGCAGGTACCGCTAAAACGCTTAGGCCAACCGAAAGAATACGGATATCTGGTCGCTTTTTTGGCCTCGGAACAAGCTTCCTATATTACAGGCACGAACATCCCAATAGACGGGGGATTGCTCAGATCGCTTTAAACTATTAGTCTCTTAATTTTGTAGAGATAATTAATATGAAGTTCATTTTTTGGCCGGTGGATACCTCATCAATACTTTGGCTACAAGCTCGTTTAACACCTTCTCTCTGGTACTTGGAGAAGCATTCTCCCTATAATTACTGGAGGTAACTGCTTGCCAGAATAAGGCATCCTTCCTGGTATCTATGAAATCGAAAATGATCTCCCGTTCCCTGCCGGTTGCTCCTACGGGCACCCCAATGGATACGCCTCCTCCCACATTCCTGCCGGTACCACCCAGGCCTATTCCTACTGAATTATTTTGCGGGAGTTGAAATTCACGCGATTCTATATTGATTAGAAAATCGGGTTCTTCAGAAGATTGAATACCCTTGGTTTGTAGGACAGAATCTAGCGCCCTTACCAAGCGCCGGGTGTCTAGTTCACTCAGGCCGGTCTGCATGTCTGTAAAGTAATTATAGGTGCGGTAGTTGGTAAAGTCGGTATTCTTATCATAGTCATAGTTAACCCGCAAGCCACCGCAAGCACCACAGAGTAGACACAAAAATAAAAGCCAGTTTTTCATACTTCCAGATCCATGGGGTAGATTCCTTGCAGTAGCCTTCTGCAGAATCCACAAAACCAGGTACCCTAAAATACGGAAAAATGAAATTTTAAATAAGGGAAAATCGCTTTAATCGTTCAAAAGAGACCACAATGTATCTTTTAATTCCTGCAATCCGTATTGAGAAACGGAAGACATAAAGAGAAATGGAACGTCTTTAAGATCTTTTTTAACCATTACGCGCATTTCATCCATTAACTCCTTGTCTAACATGTCTGCTTTGGAAATAGCAACCAGTCTGTTCTTATCCAGCAATTCAGGATTGTATTTCCGGAGTTCATTGAGCAAGATCTCGTATTCCTGAGAAACATCTACACTATCGGCAGGGATAAGGAAAAGGAGGATTGAATTTCGTTCTATATGTCGAAGGAAGTAATGACCAAGTCCTTTACCCTCAGCCGCCCCTTCGATGATCCCGGGTATATCTGCCATCACAAAACTCTTGAAATCGCGATATTGTACAATCCCCAGGTTGGGTTTTAAGGTTGTAAAGGCATAGTCTGCAATTTTAGGTTTTGCCGAAGTAAGGACTGAAAGTAGCGTAGATTTGCCGGCATTTGGGAAGCCCACAAGGCCTACGTCTGCCAAAACTTTTAATTCCAGGGTAAGGTCTTGCTCAATACCCGGTATTCCAGGTTGTGCATATCTGGGTGTCTGATTTGTGGCTGTCTTAAAGTGCCAGTTTCCCCGGCCTCCTTTGCCGCCTTCCAAGGCTATTTTCTCCTGTCCGTGTTCCGTAATTTCAAAAAGGACTTCTCCTGTTTCAAAATCTTTTACCACGGTGCCCAGAGGCACTTCTAAATAAATATCGTTTCCATCGCCTCCGGAACTCCTGTTCTTACTCCCGTGTTCTCCGTGTCCTGCCTTAAAATGCCTTTTGAATTTAAAGCCGAGCAATGTCCAGAGACTTTCGTTTCCCCTTAAAATAATATGACCTCCTCTACCACCATCGCCACCATCTGGACCTCCTTTAGGAACATATTTTTCCCGATGAAGGTGAGCCGAGCCCTTTCCCCCTTTTCCAGAAGCCACTGTTATCTTTACATAGTCTACAAAATTGCCTTCTGTCATTGGTCTGGGATACTTAATTATCAGCTACTCGATACCGGTCAGATCTAAAGACCTGGTATTGGATCTTTTCTTATGAGAGGGTGTTGATCACCTTCGCCAGGCGATCAGTAATATCTTCAATACTTCCTATACCGTTTACGCTGTGAAACTTTTCCTGGGCTTCGTAATACTCTTTTAAGGGGGCGGTTTTAAGATTGTATTCTTCGAAGCGATTTCTTATTTTAGATTCATCCTGGTCATCTGGCCTACCGCTGTTTTTACCACGCTCCAACAAGCGCTCAATAAGCACCTCATCTTTCGCCTCCAAAGCAATAGTCGCATGAATCTTCATATCCTTAGACTCCAAAAAATTATCTAAGGCTTCTGCCTGTGCTGCCGTTCTTGGAAACCCATCAAAAATAAAACCACTGGCATCCGGGTTTTTCTCCACCTCGTCCTTTAACATACTTATGGTGACCTCATCTGGCACCAGATCTCCCTTGTCCATGTACGACTTAGCCAACTGACCTAGTTTGGTATTGTTCTTAATATTGAACCGGAATACGTCCCCGGTGGAGATGTGTTTTAGATTGTATTTTTCTTTTAAGTATCCTGCCTGAGTCCCTTTGCCGGCACCAGGTTTTCCAAATAAAACAAGATTGATCATATGAGTTTGGTTAATTTGATAAACATCGCGCAGATTTCTTCCCTGTTCCTTATAATCCAGGCCATAGCCGATGATAAATTTATCCGGAATTTCCATGCCAAAATAGTCAATAGTATACTCCCCGTTGTACACTTCCGACTTGTAGAACAGACTGGCTATCTTAAAATTCCTGACATTTGTATTGGAAAAAATATGGACTAATTCCTGCAGTGTTCTGCCTGTATCGATAATATCTTCCAGGATAATTACATCCCTTCCTTCAATGTTTTCTGGAACGTCTAACAACGTTTCCACAATTCCTGTAGAGGTAAGGCCCCTGTATGAACTTAATTTTACAAAAGACACCTCACATGGGTAGGGATAATATTTGAGGAAATCTGAAACAAACATAAAAGCCCCATTGAGAACCCCAACAAAAATTGGCACTTCATCTTTGTAATCCGCAGCAATTTCTTCGGCAATACGCTTCACCGCTGCCAGAATTTCTGCCTCAGACAAAAACAACTCAAAATTTGTATTATGGATCTTTATCAATGTGCTGTAATCCTTTAGGAGGGCAAAGATAAGACATTGATTCCTCTTTTTGAGAAGGCTTCCCTTGGTTTATAAGATTTAGATGTATTTTTGTCTAAAGTTTAGTTCATAGTTCAACAACGCAAAAAAACAGCCTTCATGGATTATTTTTCTTCCCGTTTTACTCTTGGAATTTTGGGAGGTGGGCAATTGGGGAAAATGTTGTTATATGAAACACGCAAGTGGGATATTACCACCAAGGTTATGGACCCTTCGGAAGAAGCACCTTGTAAAATAGCCTGCAATGAATTTGTTCAGGGGGATCTTATGGATTTTGATGCGGTGTATGCCTTTGGCAAAACAGTAGACATCCTTACCATAGAGATTGAAAATGTCAATATAGATGCCTTAGAACAATTACAGCAAGAAGGTGTAAAGGTATTTCCGGCCCCCAAAGAATTAAGGACCATTCAAAACAAGATCACCCAGAAATTATTCTACGTAGATCACAATATCCCAACTGCCCCATTTTCTCGTTTTGCATATACCAGTGAGATCAAGGAAAGTATTGCTCATGGAGGCTTAAAGTTGCCTTTTGTTTGGAAAAGCGCCCAGTTTGGATATGACGGTCAGGGTGTTAAAATCATCAGGGAGGTGTCAGATCTAAACAATCTTCCCAATGTAGAGTGCCTCGCCGAAGATCTTATCCCTTTCAAAACTGAGTTGGCAGTTATAGTAGCCAGAAGTACAACTGGTGAGGTAACCACTTACCCTGTGGTGGAAATGGAATTCCATCCCGAAGCAAACCAGGTAGAATATGTGCTGTGTCCGGCACGGATAGACGAGCAAGTAGCTCAAAAAGCCCGGAATATTGCGTTAAAGATATCTGAAGAATTAAAGCATACCGGACTTCTAGCGGTAGAAATGTTCCAAACACAGGAAGACAATGTACTGGTGAATGAAGTGGCACCCAGACCCCACAATAGCGGTCATTACAGTATTGAGGCGAGTTATACCAACCAATTTGAACAGCATCTGCGGTGCATACTTGGATTTCCCCTTGGACAAACAGACAGTAAAGTGGCCGGAGTAATGGTGAACCTCGTAGGCGCGGAAGGTTATGAGGGGAATGTACACTACGATCACCTTGAAGATATATTGCGCCTAAAGGGAGTTACTCCCCATATCTATGGGAAAGTAAAAACAAGACCTTTTCGCAAAATGGGCCATGTTACCATTGTACATAAAAACATGACCGAAGCCAGAAAAATTGCACAGGAAGTAAAGGAGACTATTAAAGTAATCAGTAAGTAAGAATTATGAGCAAAGTAGCCGTTGTCATGGGAAGTACCAGCGACCTTCCGATCATGAAAGAAGCCGTTGAAATTTTAAAAGGATTTGATATTGACGTAATGGTAGATATCATCTCTGCACATAGAACCCCTGAGAAACTTTTTGAGTTTGGGCGATCGGCTCACAAAAACGGGTATACCGTTATTATTGCCGGTGCCGGAGGGGCTGCCCATCTGCCAGGTATGCTCGCATCCTTATCTCCCTTGCCTGTGATAGGTGTCCCTATAAAAAGTAGTAATTCTATAGATGGTTGGGATTCTGTTTTGTCCATACTGCAAATGCCAGGTGGGGTACCTGTAGCTACCGTGGCCCTCAATGGGGCTAAGAATGCCGGTATTCTGGCAGCACAAATCATTGGAAGTCAGGATAACTGTGTGTTAGACAAGATTCTTTTATACAAGGAGGGTCTAAAAGAAAAGGTCATTCAAGGAGCTAAAAACATCAAGAAATAATGCGGCCACATCATATTTAGAAGCAAACCTCTAATATTTCATAGTATCTTATCTATGTTTCGCTAAACCAATAATCCCAAACGTATAATTTGCACTTTTGTTTATGAAGAATTTACTATTATCCCCTTTTGAAAAGGCCCCTTTCGAACATATTGAAATCTCACATTTTAAACCGGCCTTTGAGAAGGCACTTCAAGAAGCCCGAAGTGAAATAGACCAGATTACCAACACCAGCAAAGCCCCGACATTTAAGAACACCATTGAGGCCCTGGAATTCTCTGGCGCACATTTAGACAGGCTGTCTAGTTTATTCTTTAATCTGAATTCTGCAGAAACCAGTGAAGAACTTCAGCAATTGGCGCAGGAAATTTCCCCTATGCTTACCGAATTCAGTAATGATATCGCCCTGAATACATTGCTGTTTCAAAGAGTAGAAGCCGTTTATGATCTCAGGGGAACTTTGTCATTGTCTGGGGAAGAAGAGATGCTGCTTGAAAAAAAATACAAGTTTTTTAGCAGAAATGGTGCCCATCTTTCTCAGGAGGAAAAAAATAGATTACGGGCAATCGATAAAGAACTCGCACAATTGAAGTTAACTTTTGGTGAGCATGTATTGGCAGAAACAAACTCCTTTGAGATGCATCTTACTAAAGAAGAACACATAGAAGGCCTACCGGAAGGTGCACGTGAAGCCGCATCACAATTGGCAGCTTCCAAAGGAAAGGAAGGTTGGGTGATCACCTTAGACTATCCCAGTTATATCCCATTTATGACCTATGCCAGTAACAGAGAGCTGCGGAAAAAATTATCCATTGCCTTTGGAAGTAAAGGCTTCCACAAGGACAAGTTGGATAATCAGGAAATAGTGCTAAAGATTGCCAACTTACGTCATGAACGGGCTAGCTTGTTGGGATATGAATCGCATGCTCATTTTGTGCTGGAAGAAAGAATGGCAGAAACACCCCAAAAAGTAAAATCCTTTCTGGTTGAGCTATTAGAAAAAGCCAAACCCGCTGCAGTGATTGAATTTGATGAACTCAAAGATTTTGCCTTTCAAATAGATGGCATCAAAGAACTCTATAAGTGGGATGGGAGCTATTATGCGGAGAAACTAAAACAACAGCGATTTAATCTGGATGATGAAAAACTTAAACCCTACTTCAAATTAGAGAAAGTAATTGATGGGGTATTTAAGATATCACATTCTTTGTATGGCCTTTCATTTAATGAAGTTGATGATGTTGAAACCTATCACAAGGACGTTAAAACCTATGAGGTTACCGATGAGGAGGGTAGAAATGTGGCACTCCTCTATGCCGATTTTCATCCCAGACCCGGCAAAAGAGGTGGGGCCTGGATGACCTCCTACAAACCTCAGTACCAAAAAGAAGGGGTCAATGAACGCCCGCACATCTCCATTGTCTGTAATTTTACCAAACCCACCTCAAGTAAGCCGTCTCTTTTAACTTTTAATGAAGTAACGACGCTTTTTCATGAATTTGGTCATGCCTTGCATGGGATGTTAGCAAACACCTCTTATCCAAGCCTTTCCGGAACGTCTGTTTATTGGGATTTCGTTGAATTACCAAGCCAGATCATGGAAAACTGGTGTTTTGAGAAAGAAGCCTTGCAATTATTTGCACACCACTTTGAGACAGGTGAATCGCTTCCAATGGAACTGATCAACAAGATCAAAGAGTCTGCTAATTTTCAGGAAGGAATGGCCACCCTGAGACAATTGAGCTTCGGGTTTTTAGACATGGCATGGCACGCACAAGACCCATCGAAGATAAAGGATGTTAAAAAACTGGAATTTGATTCGTTTAAAGATACTATGTTGTTCCCGGATTCGCCGGAAACCTGCATGAGTACAGCCTTCTCACATATTTTTCAAGGCGGATACTCTGCCGGGTACTACAGCTATAAATGGGCAGAGGTCCTGGATGCGGATGCGTTTGCATATTTTAAAGAAAAAGGGATCTTCAGTAAAGAAGTGGCACAAAAGTTCAAAGAGTACATCTTAAGTAAAGGAGGTACAGAGAAACCCATGTCTTTATATAAGAAATTCAGAGGAAGTGAGCCAAAACTAGAGGCGCTGCTGGAGAGAGCCGGATTACTTAAAAAAACAGGGTAGTTTCCTTTATTGTTTTGCCTGGTAAGCGTCATAGCCTCCCTGAAGGTCAATGACTTTATAGCCCAAGGAATCTAGTAAGGTGGCAGCTTTAGCGCTCCTTCCCCCTTTTTTACAATAAACATACAAGGTGTTTTCCTTAGGTATTTCTTTTAATTGATCAACAAAATTGGCATCATACCAATTAATATTTATGGCATTCTCGAGATGCCCATCAGTAAATTCCTCAGGAGTTCGCACATCCAATAAGGTATAGTCTTCCAAGCCCTCCTGTGAAAAATCAGTAATAGAAATTGATTGACTTTTGCCGCAGCTGGTCAATAGAATGCTTAGTACGAGAATGATCCAGGAATTTTTCATGTTGTGGTCTTGAAGGTCAAAGGTATTATTTTTCACTAAAAACTAGTACTTTTGAGAGGAATAAAGATTGCTATGTCCGTTCATAAATTACAACCAGATACCTGGGTAGATGCTTATGCTGATTACCTTTTCAACTATGCCGTGGTTAGGGTGAGCGATGAGGAAATAGCAAAAGACCTTATACAGGATACCTTTATTGCAGGATTGAACTCTGCACAAAATTTTAAAGGTCAGGCTAGCGAACGTACCTGGCTTATTGCTATTTTAAAGAGAAAGATCATAGATCACTACCGCAAGATCAATTCAAAAAAAGGAAAGGCTGAAGTGAGGATACAGTACAATGTAGATTCGGAAGGAGATTGGCTGGAGGAACAGGTAGCCGACCCCGCCAGTACCGCAGAAAACGATGCCCTGGAGAATGAAGAACTAGGACTTGCCATACAGGCTTGTATAGACAAATTACCTGAAAGTCAGCGAAAAGTTTTTACTATGAAAACCCTGGGTGGACTTTCTACTGAAGATATTTGTAAAGAACTCAACATAAATCCGTCTAATCTTTGGGTAACGGTCCATAGGGCCCGAACAGCTCTTATGGGCTGCCTTAATAAAAATTGGTTCGCGTAATGATATCATGTGATGAGGCCGTAGTGATTTGCAACAAATCACAATACAAAGAGGCCAGCTTTTCGGAAAAACTTAAGCTAAAACTGCATAATCTTTTTTGTAGCAACTGTGCAATATTTTCAAGGAAGAACAAACAACTTTCACTATTGTTTCATAAAGCCAAATTATACACCTTGGGCGAATCAGAGAAGAACACCTTAAAGAAAATGATGAAAGAACACTCTTAAAATAAACCTGAACTACTCCACACCACCAATGCCCAAAATATTGGGAAACCCTCCACCCAAAATGAACTAAAATATCTGGACTGTACTTTGGGCAAGAACAGCATTAGCAAGACCAAAGTAAGCAATATCATGGCCTTCATAGATATTTCAAATACAGAAAGTTCGTCTTTCATAAAGGTTAAAAGAAAACAAACCACAGATATCAAAATTCCAGCAATTCGCGTTTTCCTAATACCATAAAGTTGTGGCACCGTGTGCAGTTCCTCCGGATCGGAATTCAAATCGCGGATCTCAAAAGGGATCATTAATACCAGAATGATCATAAATCGCTGAATGAACTCTATCCAAACGTCCCAGGATAATTTTCCCTGAACTTCTGACACTGGCAATAAGACAGAGGTTCCGGACCAAACCAAGCCAATGATAAGGACCTTAAGAATTCCTATATTTCGGAGATTTATCCCTTTCGGAAATACGGGCAAGGCATAGCAGGCCGCAAGCATCCCCAAAACAATAATTCCTTTCCAGGTATTCAGGCTTAATTGCGACCCAAAGTAAAGAGCAATCAATAAGCCCAAAAGACTAACTAATTGGGTAGTTCTTTGGGCAGCATTCCTGCGTAAAAGATACTTTTCCCCTTCAACCCCATATTTAATAACGTTATAAACAGGAATTGTGCCAAAAAAAATAAAATATAAGAGGTTCGTTTCCAGCGAAATGTTTAAGAATTGCACTGTCAAAAACACAAAGGCAATTACGGCAAAGGCCACATGTATACTTGCCTTCACATAAAAACGAAAAAGATGCTCTAGCCATTGCATTAAACAAAAGTATACAAACTGTTCATATCCTATGTTTTTGGTTAAAAACTTTAGCGATCAACTGTTATAATGTGCTTATTTTACGGGAATAAATACCTAATTTTGTGCTCCATTTAGACTATATAATTCAAGGCAGATTTATGAAAACAGATTCTTTTGCATTACGTCATATTGGTATCAGAGAGGAAGATCTTCCCAAAATGTTCAAGACTATTGGCATAGACAGTATTGATGAACTGATCGATCAGACTATCCCGAAGGATATCCGCTTAATGAAGGATCTGCCGCTGGATGAACCGATGAGTGAGCACGAATTTCTGAACCATATACACGCTTTGTCCCGCAAAAACGAGGTGTTTACATCGTACATCGGCTTAGGATATCACGAAAGTATTACTCCATCCGTAATCAAAAGGAATATTTTGGAAAATCCGGGATGGTATACGGCTTACACTCCTTATCAGGCGGAAATAGCGCAGGGCAGACTTGAAGCTCTGCTCAATTTCCAAACCATGATCTGTGATCTTACCGGAATGGAATTGGCAAATGCATCGCTTTTAGACGAAAGTACGGCAGCAGCAGAGGCCATGACCATGTTGTTTGATCTGCGAAGCAGAGAACAGAAAAAACAGGAAGTGATGAATTTCTTCGTCTCCGAAGAGGTCTTACCACAAACTATTTCTCTCTTAAGAACCAGAGCTACTCCTTTGGGGATTAAATTGGTGATAGGAGACCATCAGGAATTTGAGAGCAACGGCGACTTCTTTGGCGCACTGCTTCAATATCCGGGGAAATATGGACAGGTACACGATTATGCCGGATTTGTTGCCAGGGCAAAAGAAAAAGATATGAAAGTGGCCGTAGCGGCAGATATTCTGAGTCTCACCTTGCTTGTGCCCCCGGGAGAATTTGGGGCAGATGTAGTGGTTGGGACCACTCAGCGATTCGGCATCCCACTGGGTTATGGCGGACCACACGCTGCTTATTTTGCTACCAAAGAAGATTATAAACGAAACATTCCCGGGCGTATAATTGGGGTTACCAAGGATACCGATGGGGCCAGAGCACTTAGAATGGCCTTGCAAACCCGAGAACAACACATCAAAAGAGACAAGGCAACTTCTAACATTTGCACCGCACAGGTATTGTTAGCGGTAATGGCTGGCGCATATGCTGTATATCATGGCCCGAATGGCCTCAGATATATTGCTCAAAACGTCCATGCCAGAACCATGAGACTGGTTGATGGTTTAGAAAAAATGGGGATCTATCAAATCAATACTGCCTACTTCGACACCTTGATGGTAAAGGCAGATACCTCCAAAATAAGACCGGTTGCCGAAAATAAAAAGGTAAATTTCCTCTATATAGACAATGAAACCATTGCTATTTCGCTCAATGAAACCACAACAGAAGAACAGCTGAATGAAATACTAAGTATTTTTTCAGAAGCATTGCACAAGGACCTCCCTGATCTAAGTAGACACATCACGTCCTCTGTTGTACCGAAGATCCTGCAACGGAAATCGGATTTCTTAGTACACGAGGTTTTTAATTCGTATCACTCAGAAACCCAACTGATGAGATACCTCAAGAAATTGGAGCGAAAAGACCTTGCATTGAATCATTCTATGATCTCTTTGGGATCATGCACCATGAAGCTTAACGCAGCCACGGAAATGCTGCCTCTGAGTATGCCTGAATGGGGTAATATTCATCCTTTCGTGCCCCTTGACCAGGCACAAGGATATCAGCAAATTCTTAATGATCTGTCCAGGGAACTTAGTATAATAACGGGATTTGAAGCAACCTCCTTACAACCTAATTCAGGTGCACAGGGAGAATATGCGGGACTTATGACGATTAGGGCCTATCACGAATCCAGAGGAGATACTCACAGAAATATTTGTATCATCCCTGCTTCGGCACATGGAACCAATCCGGCTTCCGCAGTAATGGCCGGAATGCAGGTAGTAGTTACAAAAACAGATGAAAAAGGGAATATAGACGTCTCAGATCTTGAAGAAAAGGTCTTACAGCACTCAGAGAATCTTGCAGCCCTGATGGTTACCTATCCTTCTACTCACGGGGTATTTGAATCTTCTATTCGACAGATCACTCAACTGATCCACGATCATGGCGGCCAGGTTTACATGGACGGTGCCAATATGAACGCACAAGTGGGCTTAACCAACCCGGCAATTATTGGAGCAGATGTATGCCATCTCAACCTGCATAAGACTTTTGCCATTCCACACGGAGGAGGCGGTCCCGGAGTGGGCCCAATTTGTGTGGCCAAGCAATTGGCTCCCTTCCTACCCGGAAATCCCATAGTGAGCACGGGAGGCGATAAAGCCATCACGGCAATCAGTGCAGCGCCATGGGGAAGCGCCCTTGCCTGCCTAATCTCCTATGGCTACATCAAGATGCTGGGAGCTGTTGGATTGAGGAACGCAACTGAAATTGCTATCTTAAATGCCAATTATATCAAACAACGTTTAGAAGGCAAGTTTGAAGTATTATATACAGGCGAAAAAGGCAGAGCTGCTCATGAAATGATTATAGACTGCAGGCCATTTAAAAAGAATGACATCGAGGTAACCGATATCGCCAAACGCCTCATGGATTATGGCTTTCACGCACCTACGGTCTCATTCCCTGTTGCAGGAACCATGATGATTGAACCTACAGAAAGTGAAGGACTCGCAGAATTAGATCGTTTTTGTGATGCCATGATCTCTATACGCCATGAAATTGACGAGGCAGATGCCGGAGACAGTAATAATGTCTTAAAAAATGCGCCGCATACGTTGGCTATGATTACCAGCGATTCCTGGTCTTTTGCATATACGAGAGAGAAGGCAGCTTTTCCTCTGCCCTATGTTTCAGAAAATAAATTTTGGCCAAGCATTCGGCGTGTAGACGAAGCATATGGAGATCGTAATCTAATTTGCACCTGTGCTCCTATAGAGGCGTATGCCGATGCTGAGTAATTTACTCTTTATCAATAATTTATAATGATAAATCAGGATTAGCGAAGTTTTCCAGGTTTGCTATTGGGAATTGAACATCGTATTTGAAAGTCAAACCATTTCTAATTATGTTACTTTTTTTTTACTTTTCCCACCTAAATTAACAAGGTAAATATGAGTGTGGCAATTACCGGTACCGGATCGTACATACCTCAGGTCTTGGTTACCAATAAAGCCTTTGAGGATCATAATTTCTTAAATAGCGATGGCTCTGTCATCCCACATTCGAATACCGTGATCATTGAAAAATTTAAGGCGATCACAGGTATTCGAGAAAGACGGTATGCCAAGAAAGAGATTAATACTTCCGATATGGCCTTTGTAGCTGCTCAAAATGCCATTGAGGATGCCAATATCAATGCTGAAGACCTCGATTACATCATATTTGCCCATAATTTTGGAGACATCACCTTTGGAATGTCACAGGGAAACACCCTTCCTAGTCTGGCAACCAGGGTCAAAAATCACCTTCAGATCAAAAATCCAAAATGTGTAGCGTATGACATATTATTTGGTTGTCCTGGTTGGGTTGAAGGCGTTATCCAGGCCAATGCGTTTATCAAAAGTGGCATCGCGAAAAAGTGTCTGGTCATAGGCGCAGAAACCTTATCCAGAGTTGTGGATCCCCATGACAGGGATTCAATGATCTACTCTGATGGTGCTGGAGCCTGTATTGTAGAGGAAAAAGAGGGGGCTGGAGAAATCCTTGCGCACAATTCTGCTACCTATGCCAATGAAGAAGCTTACTATTTGTTCCATGGATCTTCCTATCACCAAGAGATCCCAGACGATCTGCGATATATTAAAATGTACGGGAGAAAAATTTATGAATTCGCCATTAGCTATGTTCCGGGAGCCATAAAAGAATGCCTGGATGAAAGTGGAGTCCCTATAGAAGATGTTAAAAAAATATTTATCCATCAGGCTAACGAAAAAATGGATGAAGCCATCATAAAACGCTTCTATCAGATGCATGATAAGGCAATGCCTGAAGGTATCATGCCCATGAATATTCATAAACTTGGGAATAGTTCGGTAGCCACCGTTCCAACGCTTTATGATATGGTCAGAAAGGGAAAAATTAAAAATCAACAGCTTTCAAAAGGGGATGTTGTTATCTTTGCCAGTGTAGGCGCTGGTATGAACATCAACGCCATTGTATATAGATATTAATGGATGTACGAAGCACATTTTCCCAAAAAACGATATAAGCATACCCTTTCCTTTCTACAAAAGCATATAGACCCTTCCCTCCATATTCTGGACCTTGGAGTAGAAAACCCTTTTACCCATATGATGCGAGCTCATGGGTACACTGTTGCAAATACAAAAGGGGAAGATCTGGATCTCGATTTTACAGGGATCTCATCTTCAGACACACCCGTAGTGACGGCTTTTGAAATTTTTGAACACCTACTGGCCCCTTTAAACGTACTTTCAAAACTAAGGGCAGAGAAATTGGTGGCCAGTGTTCCATTGCGATTGTGGTTCTCACCGGCTTATCGCAGTAAAACAGATAAATGGGACAGACATTACCACGAATTTGAATCATGGCAGTTCGATTGGCTTCTGGAAAAGGCGGGCTGGAAGATCATTGACCATACAAAATGGACCAACCCTGTAAATAAGATCGGAATAAGGCCGTTCCTAAGGCGCTTTACCCCACGCTATTACATTGTATACGCAGAACGAATTGATCCGCTAACATAATGAATTTTGGGCCTAACGCCTATCTCACTCAAAGCAATGAACTACTATATCATCATTCCGGCTCATAACGAGGAAGTCTTCCTTAGGGAGGCTCTGGAGAGTGTTCTTGCACAAACCAAGCTTCCGGACAAAGTGATAGTGGTAAATGACCACTCTACAGACGCTACCGGAAACATCCTTGATGAGTTTGCAATGCGTTATCCTTTTATTAAAGCATTGCATAGCCGTTCTTCTGATGAGCATTTACCGGGGAGTAAAGTAGTGGCCGCTTTTAATAAAGGTCTGGAACTCCTGGATGATGAATTCGATTTTATAGTGAAATTAGACGCAGATGTTGTTCTTCCTAAGGGGTACTTTTCAAAAATTGAAGCAATTTTTAGCGCTTCACCAAGCGTTGGAATCGCCGGGGGATTTGCATATGAAAAGAATGAGGATGGAATATGGGAATTAAATCATCCTATGGATACCGATCATGTACGCGGAGCTTTTAAAGCGTATTCTAAGGCTTGTTTTAAGGCAATGGGTGGACTGAAAGTTGCTATGGGATGGGACACTACAGATGAATTGCTTGCGCAATACCACGGCTTTGAAATAGTGACCGATGATTCCCTGAAGGTTAAACATCAACGACCTATTGGCGCCGCATATAACAGCAAAGCAAGACGTTCACAGGGAAAAGCCATGTATCTGATGAGATATGGATGGGTGATCTCCCTGATAGCTTCCTTAAAAATGGCCTGGAAAAATAAAAAGACCAGAATTGTAAAAGACAATCTGCTGGGATATTGGGAGGCAAAACAAGAAGGCACCCCTTTTATTGTTTCAGCAAAGGAAGGGCGTTATATTCGAAAATTGCGTTGGAATAGGATTCTCAAAAAACTAGTCTAGCACTTCTTCGATAGGACTGCCCGTTGTTCCATTCGGAAATGCAATTCCCAACAAAGTGGCAATGGTTGGGGCTATATCCGTAATTTCAGTACGCTCAACGGTACTCCCCTTGGTGATACCCTTTCCATAGAATAATAATGGTACATGAGTGTCATAGGAAAAAGGAGAGCCGTGGGTAGATCCTGTTTCAGGATAATATACCACAGCCGGGTCTAGCACTAACAATACATCTCCGGATCGTTTTTGATTGTAGCCATTTTGTATGATATAAGGAATACCTTGGGTGTAGTTATTCTGAACCATTTGATGACCGGTATATACATTACTAATACCATCATAACCCAACAATTCCTGCCCGATAGCTTGTTGCACTTCCTCTACTTTCAGGTCGAGATTTTTAATAACTTCATGATCCAGAAAGAACTGTGCATTGCTATAGTTTTTAATGAGGTTAGCATCACCATAGGTGAAAGACATAAATTCTTTAAACTTAGCACTCATCCCCCTAGAATCCATATATCCGGCAGGTATCTTCTGATCTCGTAAATACCCTGGCACATCCACTGCCCCGTGATCTGAGGTTAGAAACACCAGGTACTCTCCCGTTCCAATCTTCTTGTCTAAGACCTTGAGTAAACGTTCCAGGTCCTGGTCTAGCCGTAGATAGGTATCCTGAATTTCCTTAGAATTGACCCCAAATTGGTGCCCAACGTAATCTGTGCTACTAAAACTAATGGCCAAAAAATCTGTGATCGGATCCTCTCCCAATCCTTCACCTTCCAAAGCTGCCAGGGCAAAATCTGTAGTAAGACTATTGCCATAAGGCGTTCCTTTTAGGATATCGAACTGATTGTTATTCTCCCAGATGGCAGGCAGGTCGTGGGGAAAAACCGGTGCGGTTTCACCTCCAAAAGATCCTTCATAATTGTTGTCATCTGCTCCACTTTCTACATAGGTCTTTATGTCTTTAAGTGGCTCCCATATTTTCTTATATTTTTCACTTGCATTTGATTTGTTGAAATCTCTTACCCATTTTGGAAGATCCTCCATATAATACGTACTGCTGATCCAATCTCCTTCTTTTCCCCCGTTGAACCAATAAGCGGCATTGGCCATATGACCTCCCGGTAGAACAGCTCCCCGATCTTTTAGAGCGAGAGCAATTACTTTTCCCCTCTTCTGTGTAAAAAGTCGTAACTCATCCGTAATTGTTGTAACGGTCATCCAATGAGGAGACATCTTTCCGGCATCTGTATCCGTCCCTACAGAATTATAAAGGCTATCGGAAGCACAGTAAACGACCTTGCCGGACGATTTATCATACCAGTTGTTTCCTATGATGCCGTGAACCGATGGAGTGGTGCCTGTATAAACAGAGGTATGACCGGGACCTGTTGTAGTTGGAGCATAATTAAAGTGATTGTTTTTACATGTAAAACCTCCGTTCACCATCCGTTTAAATCCTCCTTCTCCATAATGATCCCAAAAACGGGTTAGGTAGTCATAACGCATCTGGTCTACCACGATCCCCACCACCAATTTGGGACGGCTTGCCAATGGATCGCCAGCCAGATTCTGTGCAGATGTTTCGGGTAAGAGAGAACCAAAGCTGAAACTTGCAAGTGCCAGCAAAAAGAGTAATTTTTTCATATTCTAGGCATATCTAACAAAAATAAATAAATAAACCCTATAAATTTTAATTCAGGGTTATATCCCCGTTAATATTATTATTTTTACAGGAAGAAGCATTCCTTTGCCCATGAATTATATATCTTCTATTGGCAGCTATTCCATAATGGTACGAGAGGTTTTTAAAAAACCAACCAAGTGGCCAATAATGAAATCCCTTATTTTAAAGGAAATTGATGAATTGATCTATGGATCTATGGGCATCATCATTTTTATCTCCTTCTTTATCGGAGGTGTAGTGGCTATTCAAACAGCCCTGAACATAAATAATCCTTTAATTCCACGGAATCTGATCGGTTTTGCAACACGTCAATCCGTTATCCTTGAATTTGCCCCCACCTTTACTTCCATTATCATGGCAGGAAAAGTGGGTTCTTATATTACTTCGAGCATTGGCACCATGAGGGTAACTGAACAAATTGATGCGCTGGAGGTTATGGGGGTAAATTCTTTGAATTATCTGGTTTTTCCCAAGATCATCGCCATGTTCCTGTATCCCTTTGCCATAGCCATCGCTATGTATGTTGGCATTTTTGGCGGTTGGATCGCCGGTGTTCTTGGCGGATTTAGCACGAGTGCCGACTTTGTGGAAGGACTTCAACTAGATTTCATCCCCTTTCACGTAACCTATTCCTTTATAAAATCTGTAGTTTTTGCATTTGTCATCGCTACCGTTCCCTCCTATCATGGATATTATATGAAGGGAGGAGCCCTTGAAGTCGGAAAGGCCAGTACCACTGCTTTTGTATGGACGAGTGTGGTGATCATTATTTTAAATTATGTGCTTACACAACTCTTATTAGGCTAATGATAGAAGTTAACAACATACATAAATCTTTTGGAGAGGCCCATGTTCTCAAAGGCATCACGACTACTTTTGAAAAAGGAAAGACCAACCTGATCATTGGCTCTAGTGGTTCCGGAAAAACCGTCTTTATCAAATGCCTGCTGGGTTTACTAATACCGGAACAAGGCACTATTAGCTACAACGGACGTATCTATGCCAAGTTGGAACCTAGTGAACAACGAGATCTAAGACAGGAAATGGGAATGGTTTTTCAGGGCAGTGCCTTATTCGATTCCATGACCGTAGAAGGAAATGTTATGTTTCCTCTGGATATGTTCACCAAACAGTCTAAATCCGAGATGTTAGACAGGGTCAATTTTGTGTTGAAGCGCGTCAACCTGCAAGACGCCAATGACAAATATCCGGCAGAGATCTCGGGCGGGATGCAAAAAAGGGTTGCCATCGCCAGAGCAATCGTTATGAATCCCAGATACCTTTTTTGTGATGAGCCAAATTCCGGACTCGATCCCAAAACGGCCATTCTTATAGATAACCTTATCCAGGAAATTACACAAGAATACGACATCACCACTGTTATCAATAGTCACGATATGAATTCGGTGATGGAAATAGGGGAAAAGATCATCTTCTTAAAGGACGGCCATAAAGAATGGGAAGGTTCTAATAAAGAGATCTTTAAAACAGATAATGCCGCGGTCACGAATTTTGTGTACTCCTCCGAACTTTTCAAAAAAGTGCGTCAGATGTATATAGAAGAGCGCAATTAATCACTCTTTATCTTCACAAGTATTTTATCGTCCTTTAGGCGAATCTTAAGCCAATCGTTCAGTTTTTTAGAATCCGCTAGTATCTTTTGCAGATCATTTGGATCTTTCCATTTCACTTCAAACACGGGGATGGTATCCTGAGAATTAAAATCTGTGCTAATAACGTAGGAAAAAGACATTGCTGCCAGATTCTCGTAATTGCTCCTGGCCTCTGCGCTGATATCATTAAAGGGTATTTGTTTGTTGGCAAAGGAACTTAAGTCGGCCAATTCTTGTTCCAACAGCAGAATGCGTTCATCCTTTGTGAGCAATTCGGCTTTTTTTGCTTCATAAAGTTCATTCACATAGTTGAATTTTTGCTCTGAATCATCCTGCCCGCCCTGAAATATCTTTAATTCTGTGTTCTCTAGTTTAGAGTATCGACTCTTTTGATTTTGCCAGGTGGCGATCACATTTTCGGGGATCGTTTCATCACCCATGGTCACTAATTCAATGGAAGAAACTCCTTCAGGATTATACTTTATTTCGGTCAAATTTTTCATGAATCTTCCGTTGCCTTTGAATTGGTAGATCTCTATGGACTTATGGATAAGGTCATTTGCCTGGTTCATAAAGCGCGATTCCTGAAATACATTATAAAAAGTAAATCCGGCAGGGATCATCACCAGGAGAGCAACAAGAGATGCTATTCTTGCGGTTAGCCTACGCTTGGCAGAATCGGCATACTTTACCATCGGAAAGCGAAGTAGTTTTAGAACTAAAAAGGTGGCCAGACCAATAAAGATGGTATTGATAATAAACAAATACATGGCTCCGGCAGCAAAATTCAAATTCCCTATAGCCAATCCAAAACCAACTGTACAAAGCGGAGGCATAAGGGCGGTTGCAATGGCAACCCCAAATATTACACTCGCAATAGTACCCTTCTTGGCCCTGGCAATGACCAAGGCAAGTCCGCCAAAAAATGCAATAAGCACATCTCTTATATCCGGTTTTGTTCGAGCTAAAAGTTCAGAAGATTCATCGCGTAAGGGAAAAAATTCAAAGAATAAATAAGCCGTTAAAACACTAAGAACAACCATCACGGCAAAACTTCGCAAAGACCGTCGTAAGGTATCTATGTCGTTAACCGCTATGGCCATGCCTATTCCTAAAATTGGTCCCATTAGTGGACTAATTAACATCGCTCCAATGACCACCGCTGTTGAATTGGCATTAAGTCCTATAGAGGCAATAAATATAGAACATACAAGGATCCAGGCAGTATGTCCTTTAAAAGGGATATCGGCAATAATTGCCTCTTTGGTAGCTACCTTATCGGTGTTTTTACGAATATCCAACAACTCGGTCAGAAATACCTTGGTAGAGCCCATAAAGCCCTTAAACTCCTTTTTAACATCCTCTGCTCCTTTGATATCGTCTTCTGAAGACGGATCATTCTGTTTATTCATTTTGTATCCTATTATCCGTATTGTTCACCAAATGTTGCTTTGGTCCTGGCAACGAGCTCTTTAATATTTTGTTCCTTTGCTTTTGGAACTATCATTAATACATCTTCTTTATCTACAATGATATAATCATCGAGCCCTTCTATGACCGCTACTTTTCCCTTGGGTAAGCGAACCATATTACCACTAGCGTCAAGATCCAGCAATTTTCCGTTCACTACTACATTTTGCTGGTCATCCTTCCCCAACTTATCATATAAGGATCCCCAGGTTCCCAGATCATTCCAGTCAAAACTAGCTGGTAAAACAAAGATCGCCTTCGCCCTCTCAAGGATGGCATAATCTATGGAAACATTTTCTGCCTTTGGATAGTTTTCCTGAATAAACCCTTGTTCCTTCTCGGTATTGTAGGCAGGAATTCCCCTGCGAAATAATTCATACTGAGTTGGCTGATGCTCCTGAAAGGCCCTAATAATGGTTTGTACACTCCACATAAAAATCCCCGCATTCCAAAGGAAATTCCCTTGTTCTAAAAACGACTTTGCCGTTTGATAATCCGGTTTCTCGCGGAACTGTATCACTTCCTTTAAGGTTTCTTCTTGTGCCTTATTAAATTCTATATATCCAAAACCTGTATTTGGAAAAGAAGGTTGAATTCCCAGAGTACAAAGCACTTCTTCAGCTTCGCACTTTTGAAAACACTGAACTACATCTGCGGCAAACGCATCTTCATCCTCTATCCAATGATCACTTGGTGCCACAATCATCATCCCTTCCGAATTCATTTTCTGAATTTTAAGCGCGGCATAGAGAATGCAGGGTGCCGTATTTCTCATCGCCGGCTCCAATACAACCTGCTCTTGTTTAATCATAGGTAATTGCTGCATTACCAGATCATTGTAGCGTTCGTTGGTCAGGATCAAGATGTTTTGTGTTGGCACAAAAGCATTTAAACGCTTAAAGGTCTTTTGGATCAAAGTTTCCCCAGTACCCAACATGTCATGGAACTGTTTTGGATTGTTAGCGGTGCTCACGGGCCAAAAGCGCGATCCTACGCCGCCTGCCATTAATACCGCATAATAATTCTTATTTATCATGAATAAATTCCTTTAAGAGTTCTACCTCAGCGTTCGGTTGAAATAAATATAATCTTCCTGTTTTTAGCTCAACACATTCATATCGTTTTACTTTTCTATTTCCTTTTTTAAAGATGCGCCCATTGTATAATCTAAAAATACTGCCAAACGGTAATTCACATACAAAAGTACGATCTGCATGAGGATCATAATGCTTCAAAGCTATGGCTAATTTTGCATCTGTACCGCTAC
Source organism: Muriicola sp. (assembly GCF_049669965.1). Lineage (NCBI taxonomy): Bacteria > Pseudomonadati > Bacteroidota > Flavobacteriia > Flavobacteriales > Flavobacteriaceae > Muriicola > Muriicola sp. The sequence continues at coordinate 23,682 of NZ_JBATLB010000017.1, forward strand.
TAGCCTTTGGATTGCGAAAATGTTTCGCCAAAAGGGGCAAAAGGGAAGATGGGAATACAGTCGGCCTTATAAAGGGAAGCATTAAATATTGAAAGGTATCTTTCCATTCCTTGCCATGAGGTTTTATACGTCTTCCATATGTTTCAAAAGCTACCAAATGGGCTATTTCATGAATCAAGGTGATCAGAAATCGATAAGGATTCAGCGTTGCATTCACGGTAATCTGATGAGCCCCACCCGGCAATAGGCGATAGTCCCCATGACGCGTCACCCGTTCATTCACCACTTTTAAGTGCACCTGGTATGTCCTGATAAGTTCAAGACAAGGGTCTATTGCCCGTTCTGGTAAATATTTCTGCAAAATGCCGTCCATGTCACAAAAATAAGGTTTATACTATTTACTGAACTGTGAATTTGACCAAATAAAATAACCCTTTTTAGGTTTAGATGTCTATATAAACAGGCCATGCTCACCAGTGAAAATTTAAAACAACAAGGTAGTACTAAGGAGTAGATTTGGACACTTGCAGTAATTTCCCATTGTATAGTTGATGACCCTTCAGGGCAAAGTCCATTATATAAGTTGCCATTTGGTCTGCTGTAACAGGCGCCTTGTATCCGGGAAAGGCTTCCTCCAGCATTTCTGTTTGTACAGCCCCAAGGGCCAGCACATTAAATGAAGGACCCGTTTCCTTAAATTCTTCCGCCAGTAATTCAGTTAAGGTAATTACAGCTCCTTTGCTTGAACTATAGGCCGCCAATCCCGGGAATTTAGCACTCCCCTGAACGCCTCCCATAGAACTAATGGTAAGCACATGTCCGTTAGCAGGCATAAAGGGGATCACGGTTTTGTTCAGTGCAGCAACTCCAAATACATTTACCCGATATACCATATCGAACATATCGAGGCTGGTTTCCAGGAAGGGCTTATTGACAAGCAACCCTGCATTATGGATCAAAATATCCACTTTTTTCCACTGTAATTTTATAAACTCGGCTACCTTCTTTAAAGATTCATCATCGGTTATATCAAAGGAAAAACAATGAATATTAACGTGTTTGAGATCACTTATGGGTTGCGCGTTTCGCGATAAGGCCAAAACCTGATGCCCTTCTTGTGCGAATTGAACAGCCAACTCATAGCCAATTCCTCTGCTACATCCTGTAATAATTACGTTCGCCATTAGTCTAGTACGATCTCTTTGATTTCTGCGTTGGTGATTCCCTGAACCACCGGTATCATTTTATTTACCACTTGGGCCATATGTGCAAAATCCATGATATTAGCCTCATCACCTACTTTATGATAGTGGTCAAAGTTCGTAAAATCGAAGGTAGAAAAAGTATGTGCAGGGATCTTAAAGACTTCATAGAAAGGATAATTGTCTGAACGTTTAAACAAATTGTATCCCTCGGCAGTAGGTAAGAATCCTACGATTTTTTCGCCGGCATACTCATTACTGACTGCAGCTACGTTAGACATATTAAAACCGGTAGCATATACGAGATAGTCCTTGTCTGTCATGGGCACTCCTGTCATCTCAAAATTGAGTACCGCATAAAGATCGACTCCCTCTGCCTTCATTTTTTTGGCCAGGTGTGCAGATCCTTTCAAGCCCTTTTCTTCGGCACTAAAGAAGGCGAAGATCAAGGTGCGCTTATTAACATTGGCTTTGGCAAAATAACGAGCCAATTCTAACACGGTAGCCGTTCCGGTGGCATTGTCATTGGCTCCATTCGCAATAGAGTCGCCATTTTGTGCACTCAATACTCCAATATGATCATAATGAGCACCAACTAACACTACTTCATTCTTTAAAGAAGGATCATTCCCTTCCAATACGCCAACAATGTTATAAGCAGTTGATTCGTAATTACTTAAAGTGTCCTGGTAGGCGTTGTAATACGATCCTATTTTATTCGCTTCCAGGTTTTCAATAAGAAAGGATGCAGCCATATCTATTCCTTCCGAACCTGTATCCCTTCCTTTTAGCGCATCGGATGCCAAAAAGTTCATATGGGTACCAATAAGAGTGGCATTTGAGAAATTGGCAATGTCTATCTCATCAGCAGAGGGCACATTCTGAGTGGACTTGCAAGACATAAGCGCTATAAGAATTATAAGTATCAGGCTTCTTTTCATTTTTTTATATTTATTCATCAAAAAAGCATTCACCAGCTACATGAATGCTTTTTTGAAATGATTAAGATATTGTTATATACATTTGTATGTTATGCCAGCATAGTTACCGGATTCTCCATATACGCCCTGAGAGTTTGTAAGAACTGAGCCCCGGTTGCGCCATCCACTGTTCTGTGATCACAAGCCAGTGTAAGTTTCATAGTACTTCCCACTACGATCTCCCCGTTTTTCACTACAGGCTTTTCAACAATGGCACCTACAGATAATATTGCCGAATTGGGCTGGTTAATGATGGAGGTAAATTCCAGAATTCCAAACATACCCAAATTAGAGACGGTAAAAGTGCTGCCCTCCATTTCTGCCGGTGTTAGTTTTTTAATACGCGCTCTTCCTGCAAGATCTTTTACGGCCCCACCAATCTGTGTAAGGCTAAGCTGATCAGCAAATTTAAGCACAGGAACCACGAGTCCGTCATCGACGGCTACCGCAACGCCAACATGAATATGCTTGTTGTAACGAGTTGTATCTCCGTTCCAACTTGTATTTACCTGAGGGTGTTTTAGAAGTGCCATGGCACAAGCCTTTACCACCAGATCATTAAAGGATACTTTGGTATCTGGTAAATTGTTTATATGAGCCCTGGACTGTGCAGCATTGGCCATATCTACCTCAATAGTAAGATAGTAATGAGGTGCGGTGAACTTAGATTCGCTCAAACGCTTCGCAATTACTTTACGCATTTGAGAGTTCTTTATTTCTTCCGATCCTTCCTCGCCTACAGGCAGACTCACTGGCGCAGAGGACTGAACTTGTGCCACAGGAGTATCGGCAGTGGCCGCAACTTCTGAAGGTTTGAAATTCTCAATATCTCGCTTGACGATCCTACCATGATCCCCGGATCCCTTTACATTGGCAAGGTTTATTCCTTTGTCTTCGGCCATTTTTTTCGCCAAAGGCGAAACAAATAATCGCTGTCCGTCATGAGCTACGGCCGTATTCGTTGGTTCAATTTCTTTTGTTTCCGCAACTTCCTGAATTGCGATTTCTTTATCTGATTTCTCGGGTGCAGATGTTGATTTATTATTCAAGACCGCGTCAACATCCGTTCCTTTCGGGCCTATAATAGCAAGAACATCATCTACGGGAGCAGATTCACCTTCTTTGATCCCTATGTACAGCAGATTCCCTGAATAGAACGATTCAAACTCCATAGTAGCCTTGTCTGTTTCAATTTCGGCCAGGATATCTCCCTCTTCCACGTCATCCCCTACTTTCTTGAGCCAGGTAGCAACGGTACCTTCTTCCATGGTATCGCTTAAACGAGGCATTTTAATCACTTCTACTCCTTGGGGTATTGTAGAACCCTCTTTGTCAGAGACCTTAGTTTCGGGGGCAGTTTGCTTTTCTGCTTCGGCAGTTTTCGGAGCTTCATTTTTAGGACTTGACACCGATGCCCCGCCATTTATAAGTCCGGAAATATCTTCTCCTTCATCACCAATGATTGCCAGCAGGGAATCTACAGGAGCACCATCTCCTTCTGCAATTCCAATATGTAAAAGTGTTCCTTCATGAAACGATTCGAACTCCATAGTAGCCTTGTCCGTTTCAATTTCCGCCAATATATCACCCTCTTCTACTTTATCCCCTACCTTCTTAAGCCATTTTGCCACGGTACCTTCTTCCATGGTATCACTAAGCCTGGGCATATTTATGATCTCTGCCATGTATCTATAATTTGTGTTCTATAAACGGATAGTCCTTTTGTTCGTAAACCATGTCATACAATTGCTGAACAGGCGGATAATCTGACTCCTCAGCGAATTTCTCACATTCTTTTACCAAATTCTTTACCCTGTCATTAATAGCCTTAATCTCGTCTTCTGAAGCGTATTTCTTTTCCTTGATCACTTCCAAAACCTGTGTGATAGGATCTATTTTTTTGTATTCTTCCACCTCATCTTTAGTGCGATAATGTTGTGCATCAGACATTGAATGCCCTCTGTAGCGATACGTTTTCATCTCCAGAAAGGTAGGGCCTCCTCCGCTTCTGGCCCTTTCAATCGCCTTACTCATTTCTTCAGCAACCGTAACGGGATCCATCCCGTCTACAGGCCCACATGGCATTTCATATCCCAGACCTAATTTCCAAATTTCAGTGGAGTGTGAGGTTCTAGCTACGGAAGTACCCATGGCATATCCATTATTTTCGCAGACAAATACAACGGGTAATTGCCATAGCATTGCAAGGTTAAATGATTCGTGAAGTGAACCCTGGCGTACGGCACCATCTCCCATATAGCAAAGGGTTACGGCATCTCGTTTAAAATATTTATCAGCAAAAGCAAGTCCGGCTCCTAAAGGTATCTGGCCACCTACAATTCCGTGACCCCCGTAAAAACGATGTTCCTTTGAAAAAATATGCATAGACCCACCCATTCCCTTTGAGGTACCGGTAACCTTTCCATATAATTCTGCCATAACTCTGCGAGGATCCTCGCCCATGCCAATAGGTTGTACATGATTCCGATAGGCTGTGATCATCCTATCTTTGGTTAAATCCATCGCATGCAATGCCCCCGCCAGTACAGCTTCTTGCCCATTGTATAAATGGAGGAATCCACGAACTTTCTGTTGGATATAGACGGCCGCCAATTTGTCTTCAAACTTTCTCCAAAATAGCATGTCCTCATACCATTTTAAGTAGACCTCCTTGGTAATTTTTTTCATTCAAAGATTTGTTTAATCGTTAATACCCCACACCTGCTAGTGAACTCTCCTATCCTGTTAGCAGAAGAAAACAAAAATACACATTATATTCATAGTGAAAAAGAAATGGGAAAAAAGCTTAGAGTGCATTAAAGTAAGGTGAATAGGCGATTTCTGATCCCAGTAATTTCTTTACTTTTTAAGAAAATCACTTCCGAATGCCAAGGGCAAGATATCCGCTACAGAACGGCATTTATAGATGGGCCCCTCGCCCCCCATCAGGATCAATTCAATGGGTCTTTCTTGTTTGTTCTCATATTCAAATATAGACTGTCTGCAATTTCCGCATGGCGCTGCAGGTTCCTTGGTTATCTGGCTTTCTGAGCTTGCCACAATAGCGATCTTTACAATTGGAATGCCGGGGAATTTCGCGCCAGCCTGAAAAACCGCAACACGCTCTGCACAAAGGCCCGAAGGATAAGATGCATTTTCCTGATTATTCCCTATGACAACTTGTTTATTTTCCAATAAAACAGCGGCCCCAACTTTAAAATTTGAATAAGGGGCATAGGCATTTTCCTTGGCTTTGAGAGCCAGGTCTATTAGCTCGAGATCTTCCTTGGGAAGTTCCGCAAACGATTCAAATATGGTTAATTGGAAAGAAAGAGTTTTGCTTCTCATCAAGTAAATATACAATTCCTTACCCCCTAAAATAAAAAAACCTGCTCGAAGGCAGGTTTATTATCAGGTATTGTTTTTTAATTATTGATGAATTCTTCCCCCAGGTTAAATGTAAGAGAAAAGCGCAGGGTATTTTCCAGCGGATTTCGCACCTGTGAGGATGAAAACAAATAGGATAGGTCTATCTGAGCCGACTTAAACTTAAACCCGGCACCCAGGGCAAAGAATTTCCTGGAACCTTTTAATTCGCTTTCATTGAAATACCCGGTTCTAACCATAAAGGATTGCTGATAGGAATATTCTGCTCCCAATGCCCAGGTGAACTCTTTGAATTCTTCGCTCAAACCATCCGGAGCATCTCCAAAGGATTCAAATACACCGTTCAGAAAACCAATTTGTTGGTATTCATCATTATCTGCCGAATCTACATCCCCATCGCCATCAAAATCTCTGGGAGTGGGAACCAATAACTTGTTAAACTCTGCGGTAATTCCAAGTACATTGTCCTCATCGAGAATAAAATCGAATCCGGCACCAAACTTTAAGTTAGTAGGAAGAAAGTTCTCCTGTCCGCCTTCATCATATTGAATTTTCCCTCCCAGATTGGAAATATTGAATCCGGCTCGCCATCGTCCGTTAAAACTGGAAAAGGCTACCTCTTTAGATCTGTAATATCCTGCCACATCAACTGCAAAAGAGCTAGCGGCCTGAGAATCTACATTACTGATCTCAGGTAATCTGAGATTTGATCTTATAAATCGGCCAGCCACCGCCATAGAGAATTGATCGCTCAGTTTGAGAGCATACGATCCATCCAAAGCTAATTCGTTTGGCTTTGCCAAAGTACCGGGATCATTCGCAAACTGCCTCAGTTCAATTTCACCCAAGGTAAAATAGCGCAAACTAAAGGCAAAAGCACTCCTATCATTGATCTTATTGTAAAAACTACCGTTAAGCAGAGAGATATCAGTGATAATACTTTCAAGGTATGGGGTATAACTAACGCCAATCCCCATTTTTCTCTCCGCAAAAGCGAATTTCGCCGGATTCCATTGCTGCGAAAAAGCGTCTGCAGAAGTGGCAACTCCCATATCTCCCATACCTGCCGCACGGGCATCAGCCGCAATGGTCAGGAAGGGCACAGCAGTAGTGATCACTCTTTCTTGTTGTGCAAATCCTTTACAAACAAATATTAACAATATGACGCCAACTAATTTTTTCATTTTTTTCACACCTATCAAGATTAGATAAATCCTTCATAGTTCTAAGCAACCCTACTATCTACAAGTATACGGGCAGGCTCGGAAGAGGGCAGGTAGTTATTTCACTCCTGCATTCTCTCAGGATTAATTATTGGTACATGTGGTAAACGGCCTTTTTGAAAATATCTTGTATAAAAGATGATATTATTTCAGTAGTAGTAGGGTTCAACCTTAGGTATTTCATCGATACGCTTCCGTTTCACTTGGTTCCACCACAGAGAACGTCATTTTATGATCAAGGTTATACACAAAGAATATCCCGGCTTCATACTATAATGATATTTGTTCCGTTATGAATTTGTAAAGATGGCCTGATATCATATGGTATAAGGCTCTCAATTATTTTAACGGCCGCAAAATATTATGTCAAAAACATCGTTTAAGTAGCCGAAAGTCTTATAAAATCACTAAACACAGGATTATTCCGTTAGGAGGATCCAATTTTTAAAAAGTCCGAAAGGAATAGAGGTCACGTCATTAAGCCCAAATCGTGAATAGAAAGTTTATAAAAATGACCTCTAACAAATTATTTAAATCAAAGATCAACAGATGAAAAAACAATTTATCAAAGTTGTACTCTCTTGCACAGTGCTAGTTGCAGGTTTTACAGTTACCAGCTGCAAAAAATCCTCTAGTTCAAAAAATACTTCTCGCGCCACTGGCTGGAAGATCAATGCTAAAGAAGGTGGTTTTCAATACAACTCCGATTTTAAGGAGCAGGAAACATCTCCCGGTCTTGTCTTTATTGAAGGAGGTACATTTACAAAAGGGAAAGTACAGGATGATGTTATGCACGACTGGAACAATACACCTAGTTCACAACACGTGCAGTCTTTTTATATGGATGAAACTGAGGTCACCAATGTCATGTATTTGGAATACCTGGATTATCTGAAAAGTGTCTATCCTCCAGAAAATCCAAAATATGCCAATATTTATAAAGGTGCCCTTCCGGATACTTTGGTTTGGAGGAACCGATTAGGTTTTAATGAGACAATGACCAATAACTACCTTCGTCATCCTGCCTACGCAGAATATCCAGTAGTTGGGGTAAACTGGATCCAGGCTACTCAATTTGCAGAGTGGAGAACGGACAGGGTAAATGAAGCCGTTTTAGAACGGGAAGGATTCCTGGCCAAGGATGCCAAATACCAGGCAGTTACCGGAGAGGTTGCGGGCACTTTTAATACCGAGGCCTATTTGAACAAGCCAGAATCTGTATATAATGGTCAAATAGACTCATTACAAGGAAATAAAAAGAAGGATTCTGTATCTGTCTTTGCAAAACGAAGCAGCGGGATCATTTCTCCGGAATACAGACTTCCTACTGAAACTGAGTGGGAATATGCAGCAGCTGCCTTACAAGGTAGTAGAGAATACAATAACTACCGTGGAAGAAAGAAATATCCATGGGAAGGTGAATATACCAGAAACGGGCAACGTGTTGGTCGTGGTGACCAATTGGCCAACTTTAAACAAGGAAAGGGAGATTACGGCGGAATTGCAGGATGGTCTGACGATGGTGCTGATATCACTGCCGAAGTAAAATCTTATAAGCCAAATGATCTTGGATTGTATGACATGGCAGGTAATGTTGCCGAATGGGTAGCCGATGTTTACAGGCCTATAGTTGATGACGAAATAAGTGACTTTAACTACTATCGTGGTAATATTTATACGAAATCGGCAATAGGGGAAGATGGAAAGGTAAAAATCCTAAGAGATAGTATCGTTTTTGATACCTTACCTAATGGTAAAGTAGTAGCGGTAAATCTTCCCGGAGAGATCCTTACGGTACCGGTTGATGAAAATGAAACATATTTAAGAACCAATTTCTCCGATAGTGACAACAGAGGATATAGAGATGGAGATTTGGGATCTACAAGATTTTTTGATCGCTTTAGCGAAGATGAGGATCCGGCAGACCAACGTAAAATGTACGATTCTCCAAAGCATCAAGTAGAAAGAGATTCTACAGGAACTATTGTTAGAGGTTATGATACCAGTAACGAGCGTACTACCCTTATTAATGACGAAGTGAGAGTTTATAAAGGTGGATCATGGAGAGACAGGGCCTATTGGTTAGACCCGGCTCAGCGAAGATTCTTACCGCAATATATGGCAACAGATTACATTGGTTTCCGTTGTGCGATGTCTAGGGTAGGTTCCAAGGCCAAAACCAAAAATAAGACCGTACGTGGCAAAAAAGCCAAATAAGATCTAAGAAGCATATTTAAAAAAGCCCCGACAAAATGTCGGGGCTTTTTTTATCTTTAGACCATGAAAATTGAGGAACTCTATACAATTTTTTTAAAATATCCATCGGTATCAACAGATACCCGGAAGATCAGTAAAAATTGCCTGTTCTTTGCCCTAAAGGGTCCAAACTTTAACGGAAATAAATTTGCACTAGACGCCCTGGCTAAAGGTGCTGCATACGCCATTGTTGATGAAGAGGCATACTGTTTAGATAAGCGATGTATCCTGGTAGAAGAAGTGCTTACAACACTTCAACAACTTGGAACGTATCATCGCCTAAAATCTAAGGCAATCGTAATATCCCTAACCGGTAGCAATGGCAAGACCACTACCAAAGAATTGATCCTGGCGGTGCTGTCCCAGAAATTTAAAACCATAGGTACGCGTGGGAATCTTAATAACCACATAGGGGTGGCACTTACACTACTTTCAATTGAGGAAAATACAGAGATCGCAGTGGTAGAAATGGGAGCAAATCATCAGAAAGAAATTGAATTCCTCTGTTCCCTGGCACAACCAGATCATGGGTATATTACTAATTTCGGAAAGGCTCACCTTGAGGGTTTTGGCGGTATTCAGGGTGTAATTAAAGGTAAAAGCGAATTATACGACTACTTAATATCTCAAAAGAAACATATTTTTTGGAATGCAGACGATCCTATTCAGAAAGAAAAATTACAGGATTATAAACTGAAAACCGGATTTAGCACGCAAGACACATCCCTCCAAAATATCTTATTTTTAGGTGCAAACCCCGCAGTAAAACTGAAGGTGCAGGATGAAACCATAGTAACTCAATTACCAGGGGCTTATAATTTCCCAAACTGTGCTATTGCCGCATTGATGGGCATTTATTTTAAGGTCTCGCTTGGGGATATTAAAAAAGGCATAGAGGGATACCAACCGGAAAATAACAGATCTCAACTCCTTGAAAAAAATGGCCTGCTAATCATGCTCGACGCATATAATGCCAACCCCACAAGTATGAAAGCAGCTTTGGAGGCCTTTACGCAAGTCCCGGGAGATCATAAATCTGTTTTGTTAGGGGATATGTTCGAATTAGGAGACAGTGCGGCAGAAGAGCATCAGATAATCGCATCTATGGTGGAGAAAATGTCTTTTACTAACAGTTTTCTGGTGGGCAAGAATTTTTACCACACAAAAAGCGGATGCCTACCTTTTGAGTCTTATGAAGACTTTTCTGAATATATAAATAGAAACCCACTAAAAAAAGGCGCCCTCTTAATTAAAGGATCCCGGGGAATGCAGCTGGAAAGGGTCCTGGATTTATTGTAAAGTGTCGCATTCGGATGACTTCATAATTGTATTATGCCAGATGAGCAGGATAAAAAGATGATCCTATTTCCTCCGCGGCTGCAATCCTGCCTGAAGGCAGGTAGAAAATCCTTACCCCGCATTTGCGGGGTTTAATTCTTTTATTCCCTTCAAAGGCTCAAACAACTACGGCAAAGGATTACTCACTGCGTTCGTGATACAAAGTCAGTCCCCGGATGCAATTAGAAAATCATAACCCCGCATTTGCGGGGTTTAATTCTTTTATTCCCTTCAAAGGCTCAAACAACTACGGCAAAGGATTACTCACTGCGTTCGTGATCCAAAGT
>NZ_JBATLB010000018.1:0-7009 GCF_049669965.1 Muriicola sp.
AGTTATGTCTCTGCCATGAATATAGAAGATTTAGCAAAAACATATTTGAAGAACAATAGCTGTGAAGTTCTGGTAATAAGCATGGGCCCAAAAGGGGCATTGCTGGTTACCAGGGACCACACAGAACATATCCCGGCACCTGTTGTTCACCAGCGCAGTACTATTGGAGCGGGCGATAGCATGGTTGGCGGAATGGTGCTTAGCATGGCTCAGGGTAAAAGCATGACCGAAATGGCGCGTTACGGGGTGGCCTGTGGAACGGCAGCCACTATGAATCCCGGTACCCAACTTTGTAAAAAGGAAAATGTAGATACGCTCTATCAATGGATACTTAGCAATCAGATTCCATAAGCTCCTTTTTTAAATCTATTTATAACTTGGGAAATAAAGTTTAACTTGTTATCTTAATCAACTAATTTAAAACCTATATAAAATGAAGTTAATAACCAGCGAAATAAACCACTATTGGGTTCACTTTCAATCAGGAGGGGCAGAGCAAAATAAAGTATACCCACGTGCCCTTGTTAAATGTTATCACGACGATGATTTTGTGGTGCAGCTAAACTTCTATCCTGATGGTAAGGCCTTGCCCGAAAATCATTACGATAAAAGGAATAAATTGGTGTACTTGCGATATCCTTTAAGCATGTATCCTAATATTATTGACCTCTTGCGACATGAAAAGCCGATTTATTTCAGTTATTCTGAAAATTTAAAAACAGGTTTTGTACGAACAGGAAGAGAACCTATTGGAGAAGGGAATATTGATGCCGATTTCTGAGAAAATACGTAAAGACGGTTTTGTTAATCTCTGATTAATAGGATGCCGACACGAAAAAAAAAGAGTTGTACACGTACAACTCTTTTTTTTGTTACAAATAGTACATTACTCAATGATTCCGGTTTTCTTGGCCCGTTCTTCCCAATTTTTTCGGGCTAATACCTGCAGGTCCTCTACATTGTCGCTCTCATCCATGATTTCCAGGCCAAGCAGGGTCTCAATGACATCCTCCATAGATACCAGGCCACTGACCGATCCGTATTCATCCACTACCAGGGCAACATGTTCTCTTTTGCGGATAAAATTTTCGAATAATTGGGGGATAGGAGTATCCCGTTTAGTGACCAGGATGTCTCTTTTAATATCTCCCAACACTGAATCTCCATTTTCTGTAATAAGTTCCTCCAGCACATTGTCCTTAAGTACAAATCCGGTAATGCTATCTACGGTTTCACCATGAACAGGGATTCGAGAAAAGCGCAATTTTGGATTTTCCTTAAAGAACGATTTAATGGACTGATTCTCCGGAGCAATCTTCATCACGGCCCTTGGCGTCATAATATCTTTTGCCATGATCTCGTCGAACTGGAGCAGGTTTTTAATCACCTTGGATTCAGATTTTTCAAAGACACCTTCTTCTTCTGCCATGTCGGCCATCACAGTAAAATCCTCCCTGCTCAGTACACTTCCGTGGTGCTCTTTGCCAATAAGTCGCGTAAAGAGTTGTAAAGTCCACATCAATCCTGTAACCTGCATGATCCAAACCATTCCCCGAAGGGTTTGGGTAGAAATGCTGGCGAGTTCTTTCCAGTAATTAGCACCTATGGTTTTGGGGATTATTTCCGATGCCACAAGAACCAAAATAGTCATGAGGGTAGAGACTAAACCTACCATAAGGTCTTCGGTAAATTGTATTCCAAATAACGTACGTGTTTGCTGTCCGTAAAGTTCTGAATAAGCTACTTTAGCCTGCACTCCAACCAGTATGGCCCCAACGGTGTGGGCAATGGTATTTAAGGTTAGGATGGCGATAAGGGGTTTATCAATATCGTTCTTAAGTGTTTCCAAAGCCAGGGCAAAACTTTTCTTTGCCTTTTTTTTCAGGTTGATAAAAGTGGGGGTAATACTCAAAAGAACTGCCTCCAGAATGGAGCACAGGAAGGAGAAAAAGATAGCCAAGAATGCGTAGAAAAGTAGTAAACCCATGTAGTTTTTATCTGGCACCAAGATACAATAAATTGAAAATGTTCATGATATGCTGTTTGTGGTATCATGGAGCAAGACTGTTTGTCGTTTGAAAAGTGACTTTTACCTCTTCTAAATGATCCATGGCCTTTCGATGAAAACAAGGATAATTCCCATCATCCGCTTTATGCTATAGGTTTTAACCAGTAAAAAAGACCTTTATCTAATTGCCAAACGTTAGAAGAACCCTAGTTCTATTTTGCACTAGATCTTTAAAAATATGATGAATGAATATCAAATTTAATTTTATAGAATTCGCACGTTTTCTAATTTGTGTTGGAATTGCATGGATAGCCTGGATGTCTCACTATCATCTGGGGTCTATCTTTTAGATAGCGAATCTTTAATTCTATTTTATGTTCCTAAAAATAAAAGAGCTGCCAATGGCAGCTCTTTTTCAATTATAATACGTTACTTAATCGATTCCCTGCCCCAGAATATATGGAGCTCCCATAGCTTTTAATTCTTTTTCAAGCTGTGGGATGGTCGTATTTCCTATGGAACTGATCTCTGTGTACAAGGAAGCCATCATGGTTTTGGCTATCTCCAGATTCTGCATGTGTAAGGGTGTTGGACCGTAGGTTGTAGCCATGCCGCGTCTTGCCACATTTAAGTGGTCCCCAGCGGAGGGCGGATTGCGTTCTCCGATCTCATCGCGCGACTTATTCCCTTCGAGTTTTTCTTCAAAAGCGAATAACTGCTGTTTAAGTTCATGGAGTTTGGTTGCCATATTTCCTGGCGCAGCAGGAGTCCTGCTTAATGCAACTTGCATGGCCTTTACCTTGTCCATGCTGCTATTTAAGACATCCGAAATTTTACTTTCTTGCATAGAAACCTCATTATAGGCATCTATATAAGTGTTGTACTCATCATACGAAACTCCTTTTAAAGTGCTTTCAAACAAAGGAGCAACCTTAAAGGGTACAGGACCGTCTAATTGGGTAACTACTCCATTTACTTCTTTGGATAAAGTTGCCGTGTAGTTCCCGGGCATAGCCATAGGTCCTGAATTCCACCAGGAATTACCTCCACCTCCAGATTGACCAGGTCTAATAGCCCTGGTACTTGGATGCCTTAGGTCCCATGCCACTCTGTTCAGACCTTTTTTACTGGTCCCTTCCACATTTCTAATCACGTTGTTATTCGCATCTCTGATGGTGATCCAGATCTTCGGATCTTCCTCTCTGCGCTCTTCCTCAAGGGCATCCCATCCCGGAAAGGGAATGGATACATTACGTTTTTCAAGGTCTTTTTCCTTGTCTTTTCGCGCCTTCGATATGGTCGTAAATCCTTCAGCCATGGAATAGGTGAACCAGGCACCAAAATCAGGATTCTTGGCAAAATAGTAGTCGGCTCCGGTGTTCCCTACCACATTCTTTGGCACATACCAATCTGCGGTTCTTGTAGAATACAAAGCACCTTCTTTTGCAAGGGTGGTTTCTGTCATCTCGCGCAACGCACTGTAGTCATCCAGCACAAAAAAGCCACGGCCAAAAGAAGCACCCACAAGATCGTTTTTCTCTTTCTGGATCGTTACATCACGGAAGGAGATGGTAGGCGCTCCCGGCACCTTATGCCAGTTAACGCCTCCATTCATGGAGGTAAAGATGCCTTTTTCGGTAGCAAGAAATAACAAGTTCTTATTAACATGATCTTGCACCAAGCGCCATATAATGGTATTTGCAGGAAGATCTCCCTTTATAGAACGCCAGCTGGCCCCTTTGTCGGAACTTTTAAATACATAGGTGGAAAAATCTCCTTCTTTATGATTGTCCAAAGACACATAGACCGTATTCTCATCAAATAGGTCGGCTTTAATGTCATTGACAAACGAGCGGGCAGGTAGCCCCATCCCGGAAACGGCCATTCTGCGCCAGTTTGCCCCGTCATCCGAACTCACCTGAATATACCCATCGTCTGTACCTGCGTATAAAACGCCGGGGGTTACAGGCGATTCTGAGAGGGAGGTAATGGTGTTGTAGTTAGACATGGCCCCTACGTCCCATGGATTATCCCAGCTTTGTTGTTTGCCCATTATGGGGAGTGTGATCCGCTCTTCGTTGCGTGTAAGATCGCCCGAAATGGGTGTCCAGCTATTGCCACGGTCTTCAGATTTCCACACCCGGTAAGAGGCAAAATAGAGTCGGGATGCTTTATGCGGGCTTACTAAAATAGGGGCATCCCAGTTAAAGCGTTCAAAGGGCTCCCCTGCTCGTGGCTGCGGTTGAATAAACACTCTGTCTCCGGTATTCAGATCCACCCTGTGCAAGCCACCTTGCTGTGTCTCGGCATAAATGATATGGTTGTACTCAGGATCTGTAGCAGACTGGTGCCCGTCTGCGCCCAGTGTTTTGTACCAGTGAGCGTTTCGTATTCCCTGCTGCTCATCCGTACGCGAGGGGCCACCGGCAGAGCCGTTGTCCTGGGTACCTCCAAATATGTGGTAAAAAGGTTTTTGGTTATTTACGGCTACCTTATAGAATTGGGTAAGCGGTAAATTCTTGATATAGCGCCAAGTTTGAGCAAGATCAAAGCTTTCGTAAATACCGGCATCGGTTCCTACCAATAAATAATCCGGGTCATCTGCACGGAATGCAATGGCATGGTTGTCCGAATGCTTGTCTTCCTCTTGTAATTCTTCGAAAGTTTTACCTCCATCGTTAGAGGTCAGAATCCTAACATTCATTAAATATAAACGGTCGAACGCATGTGGACTGGCATACAATTCCTGATAATAATGTGGTCCGGTTCCCCCGGAAACGGTATTAGACATTTTTTTCCAGGAAGAGCCTCTGTCTTCAGAACGGTACACCGCTCCTTTAGTTCTGTCTAGTTCAATGGCTGCATACAGCACATCTGGTTGTTGAGGTGAAATAGCGATCCCTATTTTACCAAGATTAGATTTCGGTAAACCGGAAGTTAGTTTTTCCCAGGTCTCGCCTCCATCTTCGGAGCGGTGTAGGCCAGAATCTGGTCCACCTCCCATTAGGGCAGCCACAGTCCGGTGCCGTTGCCATGTAGCGGCATACAGCCTGTCCGGGTTTCTGGGATCCATCATGATATCGGTAACACCGGTCCATTCATTTCCTTTTAATACATTTTTCCAGCTTTTTCCGCCATCCGAGGATTTATACAAACCGCGTTCTCCCCCTTTACTCCAGAGCGGTCCCTGTGAGGCTACCCAGATTACATCCGGATTGGAAGGATGCACGATAATTTCGGAGATGTGCTCTGAGGATTTCAATCCCATGTTTTCCCAGCTATTCCCGCCATCTTTACTTCGGTAAACCCCATCGCCGTAGCCCACGTGCCTGCCCCCTACATTTTCACCGGTTCCTACCCAGATGGTAGACGGATTATTGGGATCTATGGTAAGGCAGCCTATAGAATAGGAGACCTCCTTGTCGAATAAGGGTGTCCAGGTAGTGCCAGAATTTTCTGTTTTCCAAACACCTCCGGAGCCTACGGCTACGTACCAAACGCTTGGATCATCGGGGTGTATTGCGATATCTGCTATCCGTCCCGAGAGAAAGGCAGGTCCTACATTTCGTAATTGTAGTCCGGCCAGGGATAGTTTATCTTCTTTGGTTTCTGATTCGTTTGATGAGGCCCTATTGCGTTGTGCGAAAGCTGCGGAGCAGACAAATAAAAATAGAAGGCTAAAGAGGAGTCCTTTTTTCATGGAAGTAGTGTTTGAGTTAGTTTAACAAGTTGTACAAAATACGACTTTTCTTTAAAACATAAAGGCTGCATTAAAGTCCGATTTATACTTGGGGCAACATATGCCCAATAGCACTCAATATATCGATAATGTGTCTAGTTTTAAGGCAAATTCAATACATTTAAAGTTCGAGAAATGGAACACAAGATGAAAACCGGAACAGTAAGTATCTTAATGGCAGTTGTAATGTTTTTATGGATCGGAAACCAATCCCTGAGGGGACAAACAGAACTTAAATTCAACGCGGCCTCGGCTCTTATCCTTATTCCCAATGTGGGTATAGAGGTACCCATCTCCAACCGATTTAGTTTCCAACTCGATGTTTCGGGCTCGTTCTGGGATTCCTTTGATGGCAAACCTCTGCAGTTTACCCAGGCCTTTGGGGAGGTTCGGTATTATGGAAAGGATGGAATAGAAGGCTTCTTTTTTGGAGGGAATGTAGGCTTTGGGATGTTTAATCTTACCAAATACGGCTATGATGAAGATGTATATCAATCCGGGCGTAATTATTATATAGGGGCCAGTATTGGGTATAAAAAAATGATTTCCGACCGTTTTGGATTAGAACTGTTCTTGGGTGGAGGAACATCACAGGCCACCTACAGGGCCTACAGTCAGGAAACAAGGATGCGTGTAGACATTCCGTTAGACGAGGACCGAAACTTTAATAAAAGCGGAGAGTGGATCCCATATCGCGGCGGACTAATGCTCGTCTATAGACTACTGTGAATTATTAAAAATCTTTTGAAAAAGTAGTCATAAATTTGCGCCCCATTTAGGCCTCATAGTTCAACGGATAGCCCCGATAGCTATCGGGGGAAGTTTCCTGATAAGATCAATATTTCATGTATTATGTTTATGTTATCCAGTCAAAACTAGATCAAAGTTTTTACATAGGTAGGACATCGAGTTTGGAAGAAAGGCTGCATTGCCACAATACACCTGAGTTAAATGTTGGGATTACTAGAAGGAAAATCCCGTGGGAGTATTTTTTTGTTCTAGAAGTTGGTAGCTCAATGTTGGCATGAAAAATTGAGAATCATCTTAAGAAGATGAAAAGTAAAAAGTACATTAAGGACTTAAAAAAATATCCTGAGATTGCTCAAAAGCTTATCAAAAAGTATTCATAAATTTACATCCCCATTTAGGCCTCATAGTTCAACGGATAGAATAGAAGTTTCCTAAACTTTAGATCCAGGTTCGATTCCTGGTGAGGCTACAGATAAGCACAAAAGGCCTTTGCGTAAGCGAAGGCCTTATTT